>NZ_SSDM01000209.1:0-3936 GCF_004794375.1 Microbacterium sp. K35
CGCCGAGCGCGTCGCGGCCGCCCCGGTGGAGCAGACCGGGCTGACCGCGTGGACCTTCGGCGACCTGCCCGAGGTGCTCGACACCCGGGTCGCCGGCGGCGTCGTGCGCGGCTACCCGGCGATCGTCGACGCAGGCAAGAGCGTCTCCGTACGCGTGGAGGCGACCGCGGAGGCCGCCGCGACCGCGACCAGGGACGGCGTGCTCCGGCTGGTGCTGCTCACGGTGCCCTCGCCGTCGTCGTACGTGCAGGAGCATCTGACGAGCCAGGAGAAGCTGGCGCTCGCGGCGTCGCCGTATCCCTCCGCCGCGGCGCTGATCGAAGACGCCAGGGCCGCGGTCGCCCGCCGCGTGATCGACGCGTCGACCGGAGGGCCGGACGGCGCCGGTCGCGGGATCGTGCGCACGGAGGCCGAGTTCGCCCGCGTCCGGGAGGCGGTGTCGGCGGTGCTCGTGGACGAGCTGTTCGCCGCCGTGTCCCTGGTGGCGCGGATCCTGGTCAAGGCGCGCGAGGTCGAGCGGGGCATCAAGGCGCAGAACTCCCTGGCACTGCTCGGACCGCTGAACGACATCCGCACGCAGCTGAGCGGTCTGCTGCACCCCGGGTTCGTGTCGGCGGCGGGCATCGACCGGCTCGCGCACTACCCCCGCTACCTCGACGGCATGCTCGACCGCCTGAAGACGCTGGCGAACGAGCCGGGCAAGGACCGGGCGCGGCTGACCGAGTTCGAGCGCATGGCGACCGCGTTCACCGAGGCGGGCGGCACGATCCCGCTGCCGACCGACGCGCCGCCGACGCTGGTGGAGGTGCGGTGGCTGCTGGAGGAGTACCGCGTGAGCGTGTTCGCGCAGCGCCTCGGCACCGCGCAGCCGGTCTCGCCGCAGCGGATCATGAAGGCGCTGTCCGGGCGGTGATCCGGTCCGGGCGCTGATCCGGTCCGGGCGCTGGTCCTGTCCGGGCGCTGATCCTGCCCGGGCGCTGACGGTGTCCTCCCCGGGCGGTGATCCTGACCGGGCGCTGATCCTGACCGGGCGCTGATCCTGACCGGGCGCTGATCCTGACCCGGCGCTGATCCGGTCCCGGCGCTGACCGTGTCCTCCCCGGGTAGCCTGGGGACATGGCCAGCGCGATCGTCTACACCGAGTTCGGCTCCCCCGATGTCCTGCACCTGATGGAGGTGCCCGATCCCGTCGCCGTGCGCGGCGAGGCCGTGGTGCGCATCGAGGCCGCCGGCGCGAACCCCATCGACGCGAAGCTGCGCAGCGGCAAGCGTCCGTCACCGCCGATCACCGAACCGCGGGGCGTCGGCTTCGACGGCGCGGGCGTGGTGGAGGTGCTCGGCGAGGGCGTCGACGGGCTGGAGGTGGGCGACCGCGTCGCGATCCGTGACACGGTCGGCACGTACGCCTCGGCGCTCGCGGTCGAGGCCGACAAGCTGGTGAAGCTCCCCGACGCGGTGACCGCTGCCGAGGGCGCCGCGATCGGCATCCCCGCCGGCACCGCGTATCAGGCGCTGCGCTCGCTCGGCGTGACCGCGGGCGACGTGCTCCTGGTGCACGGCGGCTCCGGCTCGGTGGGTCAGGCGGCGGTGCAGTTCGCGGTGGCCGGCGGCGCGACCGTGATCGCCACCGCGAGCCCCGCCCGGCACGAGCAGCTGCGCGAGCTCGGTGCCCTCCCCGTCGCATACGGAGACGGCCTGCTCGACCGCGTGCGCGCGGCCGCTCCGTCGCCCGTCACGGTGGCGCTCGACTGCGCGGGCACGGACGAGGCCATCGAGACCTCGCTCGCCCTGGTGCCCGACCGCGACCGCATCGCCACGATCGTGCGCGGCCCCGACGCGGCCGACTTCGGCATCCGCGCGTTCTCGGGCGGCTCCCCCGTCCCGCTCACGGAGCAGGAGCTCGCCTGGCGCGCCGAAGCCCTGGAGAAGACCGTGGAGCTGCTCGCATCGGGCGACTTCACGATCGAGCTCGGTCCGGAGCTCCCGCTCGCCGAGGCGGCGCGGGCCCATGAGCTCATGGAATCCGGCGCCGCCTCGGGCAAGATCATTCTGGTGCCGTAGCCATCACCCTGGTGCCAGAGCCGGGGCCGCCCGGCTCAGGCCGGAGCCACGGGGCGGCCGAGCGACAGCATCAGCCGGTTCGCCCAGTTGAAGAACGCGGCGCCGTGCACCACGTCGGCGATCTCGCCGTCGTCGAGCCCCGCGGATCGCAGGAGCGCGATGTGGTCGGGCCCGAACGCGCTGGGCGTCTCGGTCAGCGCGACGGAGGCCGCGACGATCGCGTTCCACCGCTCGCCGAGGTCGGCGGACACGCCCACGTCGAGCAGCCGGTCCACGTCGTCCTGCCGCTTGCTGTGATGCGCCGCGAAGCGCGAGTGCACCGAGGCGCAGAACACGCAGCCGTTGCGCCGCGAGGCCGCGGTGGCCGCCAGCTCACGATCGGCCCTGGGCAGTCCGTCGGCGACGTTGTAGAAGATGTCCTTGTCGACCAGGGTGCGCGCCCGGAGCACCTCGGGGTCGCGCGCGAGCAGACGGAAGTAGTCGTTCTTGGCGCGAGCGGCGTCGACCAGGCCGTCAAAGTGCCGCTCGGTCAACTCGTCCTCCGCGAGCGGGGGCAGGTGCGGCGTCCACCCGACCTCGGCGCGCGTGAACCCGTGCGGGTGCGGGGCGTCGTCGTGTCGGAGCACGGTGTCGGCGGTGGCGGGCTCGGTGGTGTCGGTGGTGTCGGTGGTGGTGGGCTCGGTGGTGGCGGGATCGGTGGTGTCGGTGGTGGTCATGCGGCCTCCTCCTCGGTGGACGCGGCGGTGGGGTCGGTGGTGGCGGTCGCGAGTCCGGCGGCGGCGAGCACGCGGAGCCCGGTCACGACGCGCTGCTGGAACGCCAGGAACGACACGAGCTGCGACACCGTGACGATGCCGTCGGGCATCCACCCCGCGTCGAGCAGGCGGCCCAGGTCGGCGGCCGAGGCCTCGCGCGGCCGCAGCACCAGCAGGTGCGCGTGGGCGAGCGCGGCGGCCATTCGCCCGCCCAGAGCGTCCGTGGCGGCGGCGTCCGGCGCATACCTCAGCCCGTCGGTGCTCTCCCCCTGGAGCCCGGCCTCGGTGTACGCGCCGAACGGACCGGTGGCGGCGGCCCCGGCCAGCTCGGCCCTGACCACCGCGGCGCGCTCGGGATCGGCGGCCTCCGCCCGGTCGGCGTAGAACAGCGCGGTGGGGTCGTCGGCGCCTGCGAGCCCGGTCGCGAAGGCCGCGATCAGCTCGCGCTCGGCCTGCGACGCGTGCTGCACCGAGACGGGGCGGAACAGCGCGTCGAAGCTCGCCTGCAACTGCTCGCGCGTGATCGGACGGCGCCGCCGCAGCGCGTCGAGCCCCGGCGTCACCTCCGCGATGCGGTCGACGATGTCGTCGGTCATGCGTTCTCCTTGAGGGTCGTGTCCGCGGGGGACGGGGTGAGGGCGTAGCCGAGTGCCGGGGCGACCTCGGCGGCGAACAGCTCGATCGAGCGCAGCACGTGCTCGTGGGGCGCGTCGACCGAGTGCACCTGGAACGCGACCTCGGTCGCGCGGGACAGCGTCGCGTCGGCCGCGAGCGAGGCGGCCACCTCCTCCGGCGTGCCCAGGTGGGTGTCGAGCGCGGCGATCAGGTCGTCGAGGTCGTCGCCCGGGATCGTCTGGCCCTGGCGGCGGAAGCCCTCCGCGGCGCGCCGCAGCCCGACCTCCGCGAACCGCAGCGCCTCGGCCCTGTCATCCGCCACGAACACGGTGCGCGAGGCCGTGATGCGCGGCGTGACGCCGGCCGGCAGCGCGTCGAGGTAGGCGTCGATGATGGGGTCCTGCAGCTCCGACAGCGGCGCGCGGAGGCGCTCGGCCGCGCGCGGCTGCGTGCGCGAGAGCAGCAGCCCGTGGCCGTGCACACCCGCGCGGCGCCCGCCCGCGGC
>NZ_SSDM01000210.1:0-543 GCF_004794375.1 Microbacterium sp. K35
CTGGCTGCGCGACGTGCGGGCCGGGCGCCGGGTGCTGCCGCGCGTGCTGCTGAGCACACCGCAGGAGCTGGAGCGTCCCGCCGCCCAGAGGCTGCCGTCGTCGGCGTTCCTCGCGGCGAGGGCGGCGGCCGCGGAGGGGCCCGTGCTGGTGCAGGTGTCGCGCCCGGGGTTCTCGCCGTCGCTCGTGTGCGCGGACTGCCGGACCCCCGCGCGCTGCGCCCACTGCGGCGGGCCGCTCGGCGCGCGGCATCGCGGTGCCGTTCCGGTGTGCGGCTGGTGCGGGCGCGGCGCGAGTGCGTGGATCTGTCCGGCGTGCTCGTCCCCGCGGCTGCGGCTGGCGTCGTCGGGCAGTGAGCGCACCGCGGAGGAGCTCGGCAGGGCGTTTCCCGGCGTGCGCGTGATCGTGGCGGACGGCAGCCACCCCGTGGAGCGGGTGGACGCCCGCCCCGCGCTCGTCGTGGCGACCCGCGGCGCCGAGCCCCTCGCGGAGGGCGGGTACCGCGCGGTCGTGCTGCTGGACGGGCCGCGCATGCTGCAGTCGCC
>NZ_SSDM01000211.1:0-2894 GCF_004794375.1 Microbacterium sp. K35
ACCCCGCCGCAGAGCCCGACCCCGCCGCAGAGCCCGACCCCGCCGCAGAGCCCGACCGGAAATCACCAGGGGGAGCTTGACCGATCCCGCTGGCGAGGGCACGCGCCGCGGTGGAAGGGTGGACGCGCGGCGCTCGGTGCCGCGGCGAGAGGAGGCGGGGATGCAACGACCGCTCGCCGGTCTGACGGCGCGCAACGCCCTCACGGAGGTGACGGCGGGCGTCACCCTGCTCGCGATCGCCATCCCGTTGAACATCGGATACGCCCAGATCGCCGGGCTGCCCGCGACCGCCGGGCTTTACGCGCTGATCGTCCCCACCGTGCTGTACGCGCTGGTCGTGTCGTCGCGGCAGCTCGTCGCCTCTCCCGACGCGGCGGCGGCCGCGCTCGTCGCCTCGTCCGTCGGCGGGCTGGCCGTGGCCGGGAGCGCCGACTACGCCACGCTCGCACTCGCGCAGGCCGTGCTGTCCGGGCTGATGTTCGTGCTCCTGGCGGTGTTCCGGCTCGGCTTCCTCGCCGACTTCCTGTCGAAGCCGATCCTGGTCGGCTTCGTGGGGGGTCTCGCGCTGGACATCATGGTGAGCCAGATCGCCAAGATGCTGGGCGTGAAGATCGACTCCGGTGCCGAGTTCCCCGAGAAGGCAGTTGCGCTGATCGGCGGACTGCCCACGCTCAACGGCTGGTCCCTGCTGATCGCCGCCGGCTCGGTCGCGGTCCTCCTGATCGGGAAGGCCTTCCTGCGCGCGGTCCCGTGGGCACTCGTCGTCCTGACCCTGACGACCGTGCTCGTGCTGCTGGCTGGGCTCGACGACCGCGGGGTCGACGTGCTGGGCGCCGTCCCCGCCGGTCCCCCCGCGCTGACGTGGCCGGTGCTGGACTGGGGCACGTGGCTGGCGCTCGTGCCGTCCGCGATCGCGCTCACCCTGGTCACCACGGCCGAGGGCCTGCTGGTGTCGCGGTCGTACGCGGAGAAGCACGGGTACCCGTTTCGGGCCAACCGCGACCTGCTCGCGTTCGGCGTCGCGAACGTCGCGGCCGGCGCGCAGGGCAGCTTCGCCGTGGGCTCGTCCACGTCGCGCACGGCCGCGATGGACCAGGCGGGCTCGCGCACGCAGCTGCCCTCGGTCGTGCTCGCCGTCGGCACCCTCCTCCTGCTGCTGTTCGGGACGGCGCTGCTGGAGGACATCCCCTCGCCGGCGATCGGGGCGATCGTGGGCGTCGCCATCATCCCGCTGCTGGGCGTGCGGGAGTTCATCGACCTGTGGCGCAAGGACCGGTTCGAGTTCCTGATCGGCGCGGTCTGCTTCCTCGTCACGCTCCTGATCGGTTCGATCCCCGGGATCCTCGTCGCGTTCGTGCTGGCCCTCATCAACCTCGCCAAGCGCGCGGCCTCCCCCGCGATCGACGTGCTGGAGGCCTCGGGCGATCCGGCGGAGTCGCTGCTGGAGGACGCGCCGTCCGGAGCGACGACGGCACCGGGCATCATCGTGGTGCGCCTGGCCGCGCCGCTCTTCTTCGCCAACGGCACGGTGTTCACGTCCGCGGTGAAGGAGGCGATCCGGGCCGCGGGCGACGGCGCGGTGCAGCACCTCGTCGTCGACATGGAGGCCGTGACCGACGTCGACGTCACGGGCGCCGAGTCGTTCGCCGCTCTGAAACGCTGGCTCGCCGACCGCTCGATCTCGCTGTCGTTCAGCCGCGTGCGCGCGAACACCTGGCGGCGGCTGTCCGAGCTGGAACTGCTCGACGGCGAGCCGCTGCACGCCACCAACCGCGCGGCGATCGCCGCCCTCACCGCGTCGGTCCCCGAGCCGGCGCCCGACGAGAGGTAGACCCATGGGAGCCGCCATCGGAAGTGTCCTCCCCCTCGCGCTCGGCATCGCGATCAGCCCGATCCCCATCATCGCGGCGATCCTGATGCTGCTGTCGCCGAAGGCCCGCGTCACGAGCGTGGGCTTCCTCCTGGGCTGGATCGCGGGCATCGTGGTCGCCGTGAGCGTGTTCACGCTGCTATCCGCCGTGCTCCCCGAGCAGGACCCCGACGCCTCGCGACCCATCCGCGGCACGGTGCAGCTGCTGCTCGGCGTCGGCCTGCTGCTGCTCGCGGTGGGACAGTGGCGCCGTCGCCCCGGCGCCGGTCGCACCGCCAGCATGCCGGCGTGGATGAAGGCGATCGACACGATGCGGTTCCCGATGGCACTCGGGCTCGGATTCCTGCTCTCCGCCGTGAACCCGAAGAACCTGCTGATGGCGGCGGGAGCGGGGGTGGACATCGGCGCGGCCGGCCTGGACGGCGGGGCCCTGGTCGTGGTGATCGGCGTGTTCACGCTGATCGCCGCGTCGACGGTCCTCGTACCGGTGGTGGGGTACCTGGTCGCGGCCGAGCGGCTGCGGGGCCCGCTCGACGCTCTGCGCGCCTGGCTCGCCCAGGAGAACGCGGTCATCATGGCCGTGCTCCTCCTCGTCATCGGCGTGTCGATGATCGGCAAGGGCATCGCCGCGTTCTGAGTCGCCGCAGCCGGAGCGCGGGAACGGGAACGACGCGGGACCGCTATGACCACCTCGCGATGAGTCGGGGATCACCCGATGCCGAGCGCGTGGGCGGCCGCCGTCACCCCCTCGCGGTCGGACACGCCGAGCTTGCGGTAGATGTTGCGCACGTGGGTCTTGACCGTGTTCGGGGAGATGTACTCCTGCGCGGCGATCTCCCGCAGCGTGGCGTTGCGGCACAGGGCGGCCAGCACGATGCGCTCGCGGTGCGTCAGCTCCTCCTCCGCCAGGACGCCGGCGGCGGTGAACCGCTCGCGCACGCGGTCGGCGAACCGGGTGCGCGAACCGGGGGTCGCTCGCGCCGCCAGCAGCTGCGTCACGACCGTCCCGGCCTCCGCGACCCGG
>NZ_SSDM01000212.1:0-1323 GCF_004794375.1 Microbacterium sp. K35
GCGATCTCTGCGTCCACGACCACGATCAGCCGCCGCCTCGGAAGGAGAGTGCGATGAGTGCGAGCCCCGTCCTCACCGCCACCGACCTCACGGTGTCGTACGGCGACCGGGAGGTCGTGCACGGCATCTCGTTCGACATCGCCGAGGGTGAGACGCTCGCGCTCGTCGGCGAGTCCGGGTCGGGCAAGTCCACCACGGCGCACGCGCTGCTGGGGCTGCTGCCGGAGGGGGGTCGCGTCGACGCGGGGCGTGTGCTCCTCGGCGAGCTCGACATCTCCGGCTGGAGCGACCGCGCCCTGCGCAGCATCCGCGGCCCCGAGATCGGGCTCGTGCCGCAGGACCCCGCCACCTCGCTCGACCCCGTGCGCCCGGTCGGGGTGCAGGTGGAGGAGATCCTGCGCCTGCACGGGCACCGGGACCGGAGGTCGCGTCGGGCCAGGGCGATCGAGCTGCTCGACCGCGTGGGCATCGACGACCCGGGGCTGCGCGCACGGCAGTATCCGCACGAGCTGTCCGGCGGCATGCGGCAGCGCGTGCTGATCGCGACCGCGGTGGCGCTGCGCCCGCGACTGCTGATCGCGGACGAGCCCACCAGCGCGCTCGACGCCACGGTGCAGCGCACGGTGCTCGACCTTCTCGACGAGCTCCAGCGTGAGGAGGGGACGAGCATCCTGCTGGTGACGCACGACCTGGGGGTCGCGGCCGACCGTGCCGCGCGGCTCGTGGTGCTCAAGGACGGCCGCATCGTCGAGCAGGGGGCGAGCGACGCGGTGCTCGCGGCGCCGCGGGAGCCGTACACGCGGCAGCTGCTCGCCGACGCGCCCGCCTTCGCGACCGGGTTCCGCCGGCCGGACGCACCGCCGTTCCTGCGGGATGCGGCCGCGGTCGCCGCCGAGAACCCCTACGCGATCGTCGCCGAGGGGCTCGTGAAGGAGTTCCGCGTGGCGGGTCGCGAGCGGTTCCGCGCGGTGGACGACGTGTCGTTCCGCGTGCGCCGCGGCACCACGCACGCGCTCGTGGGGGAGTCGGGCTCGGGCAAGACCACCACGGCACGACTCGTCACCCGGTTCCACCGCCCTGAGGCCGGATCGATCGAGGTCGCCGGGGCCGACGTGACGGCCGCGACGGGGGCGCCGCTACGCGCGCTGCGCCGGCGCATCCAGCTCGTGTACCAGAACCCGTTCGCGTCGCTCGATCCGCGGCAGCACGTCGTCGACATCGTCGCGGAGCCCCTGCAGAACTTCCGCGTCGGAGGCAGGGCCGAACGGCGGGAGCGCGCACTCGCACTGCTCGACCGGGTGGCGCTGCCCGCCGACGTCGCCC
>NZ_SSDM01000020.1:0-6456 GCF_004794375.1 Microbacterium sp. K35
GGAGAGCACGCGGTGCGCGCCGCCGGGCTCCGGCCCCGCGTGCTCTCCACCCCCGCGGAGGCTGTCCGGACCGAGGCCGCCGACACGTCCCGGGCGGTCGCGGCCCTCGCGGCGGACGGGGTCGAGCTGATCCTCGTCGTCGGGGGTGACGGCACATTGCGCGATGCGGTCGCGGCGCTCGACCTCGCTGCGGCGCTCACAACTCCGGAGAAAACTGACGGTCGCGCGACCGTGGCTCCCGCTCCCGGCCGGACCTCGACCGAACTCCGCAGTCGCGCGGGCACCCCGGCCGTGCTCGGGGTGCCCGCGGGCGTGAAGATGTACTCGCCCGTGTTCGCGGTGAGCCCGCGCGCGGCCGGAGCCCTCGCGGCCGACTGGATCGACCACGGAGGGCTCCCGACGGCGGAGCGCGAGGTGCTCGACATCGACGAGGCCGCGATGCGCCGGGCCAGGGTCGAGCCGACGCTGTACGGACTCGTGCGGGTGCCCGTGCACGCCGGTCGCACGCAGGCGCGCAAGGCCCCGACCCCCGCGACCGAGGCCGCCGCCGTCGAGGCCGCAGCGCGCGGCGCGGTCGCCCGGATGCAGCCCGGCGTGCGCTACCTGCTCGGCCCCGGCGGCACCACGGCCGAGATCGCGCGGCAGCTCGGCCTCGACGGCACGCCCCTCGGGGTCGACGTCGTGCTCGACGGGCGGCTCCTCGTCCGCGGCGCGAGCGAACGGCAGCTGCGGGACGAACTCGCGCTCGGCGCCGCGCAGGCCGTGGTGACCGTGATCGGCGGACAAGGGTTCCTGCTCGGCCGAGGCAACCAGCAGCTCTCCGCGGCCGTGCTCCGTGCGCTCGGCGACGACCCCCTGCTGGTCGTCGCGCCCGAGCAGAAGCTCGTCGACCTGCACGGCCGGCCCCTGCTCGTCGACACGGGCGATCCCGTGCTCGACGCCCGGCTCGCCGGGCACATCCGCGTCGTCACCGGCGTCGGCACGAGCAGTCTCTACCCTGTGACCGCACCCGAACTCTCCCCCGTCTGACCCCCGAAAGGACCCCCCATGCGACTCCAGAACAAGAAGGCCATCGTCACCGGCGGCGCGGGCGGCATCGGCCGTGCCACCTGCCTCGCGCTCGCGGCGGAGGGTGCCGCCGTCGCCGTGGTCGACCTGAACGCCGAGGCGGCCGAGGCCGTGGCCGCCGAGATCCGCGATGCCGGTGGCACGGCGGTCGCGGTCGCCGCCGACGTGTCCCGCGAGCCCGACATCGAGCGGGTCGTCGCGACCGCCGTGCAGGAGTTCGGCGGGGTCGACGTGGTGTTCAACAACGCCGGCATCATCCGCCGCCAGACCGCGGTCGAGATCGAGGTCGACGAGTGGGACCTTGTGTTCGGCGTGAACGTGCGCGCCATCTTCCTCATGTGCAAGCACGTCGTGCCGATCATGGAGGCCGCGGGCGGTGGCTCGATCGTCAACACCGGTTCGGGCTGGGGTCTGAAGGGCGGCGGCCGCGCCCTGTCGTACTGCGCGTCCAAGGGCGCCGTGGTGAACATGACCCGTGCGCTCGCGATCGACCACGGGCCCGCCGGCATCCGCGTGAACTCGGTCAACCCGGGCGACGTGAACACGGGCATGCTGCGGGACGAGGCGCGCCAGCTCGCGCAGGACGCGGACTCCTTCCTGGCCGAGGCCGCCGACCGCCCGCTGCGCCGCATGGGCGAGCCCGAGGAGGTCGCGCAGGCCGTGGTGTGGCTCGCGAGCGACGACTCCTCCTACGTCACGGGCGCAGCCCTCGTGGTCGACGGCGGCGGCATCGCCTGAGCGCCGGGAGGGCGTCGGAGGCGCGGGGTCGGCACCCAGGCGACTCGCGTAAAATCGGCACAATGACCGATGCCCCCGACGCCACCCCCGACCTGGGCCCCGGCATCGACCCCGACGACCTCGCCACGACGCTGCGGGTGCTCCGCGAGCTGCACACGATCGACAACGAGCACCCCGACTTCATCGCCGTGCGCCAGGCGACCGCCGCGATGTTCAAAGACGTCAAGCGCGTGCGCCGCAAGCAGATCCGCGATGCGATCGCCGAGGCCGACAAGGCCGTGGTCGCCCGCACCGCCACGGGTGCTCCCGACCGCATCGACGACGAGACCCGCGGCAACGACCTCGCGTCGAGCGTGGTCGACGCCCCGATCGCGGGGGAGCTGCTCAAGCCGCGCAACTGCTACATCTGCAAGCAGCCGTACACGCTCGTCGACGCGTTCTACCACCAGCTGTGCCCGGACTGCGCGCGCTTCAGCCACGGCAAGCGCAACGCCCGCACCGACCTCACCGGCAAGCGCGCCCTGCTCACGGGCGGTCGCGCCAAGATCGGCATGCACATCGCGCTGCGGCTGCTGCGCGACGGGGCGCACACGACCATCACGACCCGGTTCCCGCGCGATGCCGTGCGCCGCTTCTCGGCCCTGCCCGACGCTAGCGACTGGCTGCACCGCCTGCGCGTGGTCGGCATCGACCTGCGCGACCCCGCCCAGGTGATCGGGCTCGCCGACTCGGTCGCCGCTCAGGGCCCGCTCGACATCCTCATCAACAACGCCGCGCAGACCGTGCGCCGCTCACCGGGCGCGTACTCGCTGCTCGCCGACGCGGAGCTGCAGCCCCTGCCCGACGGGCCGCTGCCGGAGATGGAGACCTTCGGCCACACCGCCGATCCGCATCCGCAGGCGCTGCAGGCATCGGTGGATGCGCACCCGCTGCTGTCGGTCGCGGCGCTCGGCGGCACGGTCGCGGAGCAGGGCGGGCAGGCGCTCACGGCCGAAGACCTCGCCCGGCTCGCGATGGCCCCCGGCTCGTCGTCGCTGGAGAAGCACGCGGACGGCACGGCGATCGACGCGGGCGGGCTCGTGCCCGACGTGAACCGCGTCAACAGCTGGGTGCAGTCGGTCGACCAGGTCGATCCGCTGGAGATGCTGGAGGTGCAGCTCGCCAACACGACGGCGCCGTTCCTGCTGATCAGCCGTCTGCGCGCCTCGATGGCCGCGTCGTCCGCGCACCGGAAGTACGTGGTGAACGTGTCGGCGATGGAGGGGCAGTTCTCCCGCCGCTACAAGGGACCGGGCCATCCGCACACGAACATGGCGAAGGCCGCGCTGAACATGCTCACCCGCACCAGCGCGGGGGAGATGCTCGAGAAGGACGGCATCCTCATGACCGCCGTCGACACCGGCTGGATCACCGACGAGCGTCCGCATTACACGAAGGTCCGGCTGGCCGAAGAGGGCTTCCACGCGCCGCTCGACCTGGTCGACGGCGCCGCCCGCGTGTACGACCCGATCGTGCGCGGCGAGGCGGGCGAGGACATCCACGGCGTCTTCCTGAAGGACTACGAGCCCAGCCCCTGGTGACCCTCCGGACGGCTCAGGCCCAGATGTCGGAGAGGGCGACGGGGGCGCTCGAGACCGGGCCGTACCCGGTGACGCTGGCGACCGCGCGGAGCTGCGTGTACGCGCCGATCACGGACCGCGGGAGCGTGCTGGCGTAGTAGCCCGACGAGTTCGTCGACTGTCCCGTGTAGATCGTTTCCCAGCCGGAGGCTCCGTCGCCCTGGAAGTCGAACGTCTGCGTCAGATCGGCGGTGCCGGGGCGGGAGAGGGTGACCGTGCCCCAGGCGTAGTTCGCGTCGAGGGCGAAGGCGCTGAGCGTCAGCTCCGGGGTGCCGAGCGAGGCGGCTGCGGCGGGAGCAGCGGCAGAGAACGCGATGACCGGTGCGATCCACGCCGCGTGGACGATCGTGCGGCGGGAGAGAGCACCGCGTTCGCGCGGCTTTTCGGGCATCATGGCGAAACACTATCGTGCAGACGCGGTGCAGCGAGATCGCCGCGGCCCGGCGGTCAGCGCGGGTACGGGAGGGGGAACCACACCGTCACGACGAGGCCGCCCTCCGCGCGCGGCGTCAGCACCAGGGTGCCGCCGTGCGTCTCGGTGATGCGCTGCACGATCGCCAGCCCGAGCCCCGCACCGGCGTGGTCGTCGCGAGTACGCTCGGACCCGCGCTGGAACGGTTCCACCAGCGTCGCGATCCGGTGCTCCGACAGGCGCTCGCCCGTGTTCTCCACGACGAGCGCGACGGCCTGCGGCATCATGTGCGTGCGCACGGCCACCGCCCCGCCGCTGGGCAGGTTGTGCACGATCGCGTTGAGCACCAGGTTCGTGACGAGCTGGGGCAGCAGGGCGGACGACCCGAGCATCGGCGCGGCGGCCCCACCTACCTCGACCGCGACCCCGCGGCGGTCGGCCAGGGGCAGCAGCGCCTCCACCGCCTCCTCGGCCAGCAGCGACAGGTCGACCAGCTGCCGCGGGAACGTGCGCTGCTCCGCACGGCTGAGCAGCAGCAGCGCCTCCGTCAGCGCGATCGCGCGCGTGTTCACCTCGCGCAGGCGGGCGATCAGCTCCTCCGCGTCGCGGTCGGGGTCGTCGCGGGCGACCTCGAGCAGCGTCTGCGAGATCGCGAGGGGCGTGCGCAGTTCGTGCGAGGCGTTCGCCGCGAACCGCTGCTGCTCGGCCACGTGCGCCTCGAGCTGCTCGAGCATGCCGTCGAACACGTCGGCGAGGTCGCGGAACTCGTCGCGCGGCCCCTCCAGGCGCACCCGATGCGACAGCGACCCCTGGGCGGCGAGGCGGGCGGCGTCGCTGATGCGTTCGAGGGGCGCCAGCATGCGTCCGGCGAGCAGCCAGCCGCCGCCGAGCCCGATCGCGAGCAGGGCCACCATGACCGCGATCGCCACCGGCACGAACGCGCGGATGAGGTCGGAGCGGTTGGGCACGCGGATGTCGGCGATGATCTGCACGTCGGGGATGTACCGCAGCAGGTACAGCGCGACGGCCGCGAGCAGCAGCACCCCGGACACCACGACGATCCCGGCGTAGCTGAGGGTCAGCTTCAGCCGGGCGCTCATCCCCCGGCGCCTAGGCATCAGCGTCCGCCTCGATCCGGTACCCCACGCCGGGAACGGTGCGGATGATGCCGGGCTCGCCCAGACGCTTGCGCAGCGACGACACCGTGATGCGCACGGCGTTCGTGAACGGGTCCGCGTTCTCGTCCCACGCGCGCTCCAGCAGCTCCTCGGCGCTGACCACGCCGCCCTGTGCGTCGACGAGCACCTCGAGCACCGCGAACTGCTTGCGGGTGAGGGCCACGTACCGGTCGTCGCGGTACACCTCGCGGCGGAACGGGTCGAGCCGGAGGCCAGCGACCTCGAGCACGGGCGGCCGGGAGCGCTGGCGGCGGCGGTCGAGGGCCCGCAGGCGCAGCACCAGCTCCCGCAGCTCGAACGGCTTGGTGAGGTAGTCGTCCGCGCCGATCTCGAACCCGGTGGCCTTGTCGTCGAGCCGGTCGGCGGCGGTGAGCATGAGGATCGGGATGCCGCTGTCGGACGCGACGATCCACCGCGCGATGTCGTCGCCGGAGGGGCCGGGCACGTCGCGGTCGAGCACGGCGATGTCGTACGAGTTGATGCTCAACAGTTCCAGAGCGGTGTCGCCGTCGCCCGCGATGTCGGCCGCGATGGCCTCCAGGCGCAGCCCGTCGCGGACGGCCTCGGCGAGGTAGGGCTCGTCCTCGACGATCAGCACACGCATGGCTGTGATCCTACGCACCGCGGTATATCGCGAACGTATGCAAAAGCGCATACGCCCTCGCAACCGCGCGCTTCCTTCACTGGAACCATGAACACCCGCACGAACCCCCGACCACCGCGGTCGCGTCGCCGTCGTCTCGGTGCGGCGCTGCTGGCGCTGGCCCTCGTCGTCCTCGGCGCGCTCGCGGTGCAGCAGTCGCTGGCCGCCGCCTCCGCCGACGCCGGACGGACCGTCCCGTCTCCGGCGCCGACCCCGTTCCCCGATCTGTCTTCCGGCGGCGCGGGGACCGACCACGGCGATGCGGACGGCACGATCGCCGACGGTGACCAGCCGACCGTGTTCGACGTGGAGCGGCCGAGCGTCGGCAACCTCGACCCCGATCTGCTCGACGCCCTGCAGCGGGCCGCGACCGACGCCGAGGTCGACGGCGTCGGGTTCCGCGTGAACAGCGGCTGGCGTTCGGCCGGGCTGCAGGAGCGGATGCTGCAGGACGCGATCGCCGAGTACGGCTCGGAGGCGGAGGCGCGCCGCTGGGTCGCGACGCCGCAGACCTCCGCGCACGTGTCCGGTGACGCGGTCGACCTGGGACCGCTGCCCGCACTCGACTGGCTGGCGCAGCGCGGCTGGCGCTACGGCCTGTGCCAGACCTATGCGAACGAGTCCTGGCATTACGAGCTGCGCCCCGACGCTGCGGCGGACGGCTGCCCGCAGATGTATGCCGATCCCACCGAAGACCCGAGGATGCGCTCGTGACCCGGGTGACGGCCCGGGGCCTGCGCGACTCCGCCGTCGCCCCTGCTTCCGCGCCCGCGTCGGTCGGGCCCGCGTCGGTCGCGG
>NZ_SSDM01000213.1:0-544 GCF_004794375.1 Microbacterium sp. K35
CACCCCGGCACGGACGACGCGAGGTACGCGGTCACGGCCGGGGTGGCGGCGGGGCGCAGCGCGTCGAACGCCGTGCGGATCGTGCGCATCTCCGCGGTCGCCTGGTCGAGCGCGTCCAGGTCGCCCTGCGCGTCGTCGATCGCCTGCCCCACGTCGACGAGCGAGTTCTCGTCGATCTCGGCGCGGCGATACTCGGCGGGCAGCGCGGGCACGGTCACCGCGGCGAGCGCGGCGAGGTACCCGTCGAGGGCCGCGACGGCCGCCTCCTCCAGGGCCGGATCGGCCACCGCGATGACGTCGTCGTCCGACGACGACGCGGGATCGGGCACCGTGGCGGTGTCGACGATGGCGGTGCGCAGCGCGGTCGCCTCCGCCGTCTGGGTCCCGATGTCGGCGACGAGGGTGTCGCGGGCCGACGTCAACGCCTGGTGCGCGTTCTGGATGGAGGCCTCGTCCGCCTGGAGGGATTCGAGGGCGCTCGCTGCCGGGCTCGCGGTCGCTGCCTGGATCCCGCCGACGGTCGCGGCCGCGGCGACCGCGAGCA
>NZ_SSDM01000214.1:0-271 GCF_004794375.1 Microbacterium sp. K35
CACGACGCGGTGCGGAGTCACGGTTGTATCCGCCCTCCCGACGCGGTCCACCGTCACGGCTGTAGCCACCCTCACGACGCTGGCCACCGTCACGGTTGAAGCCACCCTCGCGACGCTGACCACCGTCACGGTTGAAGCCACCCTCACGACGCTGACCACCATCACGGCTGAAGCCACCCTCACGACGCTGACCACCATCACGGTTGAACCCGCCTTCACGACGCGGTGCGGAGTCACGGTTGTATCCGCCCTCCCGACGCGGTCCACCGTC
>NZ_SSDM01000215.1:0-18852 GCF_004794375.1 Microbacterium sp. K35
GACGACCGTCGCGCCCTCCGCGGTGACCACGCACGACCCCTGTCCGGCGAGCGTGACGACCGCGGCGCCCACGCCCTGGGCGAGGAACCAGCGGCCCGCGCGCTCGGCCGACGCCGCGTCGGTCACCTCGATGCCGCTGATGAGCGACGCCTCGGTCTCGTTGGGCGTGACGATGTCGATGCTGCGCCAGAGGGCGGGCGGGAGCTCCGCGGCGGGGGCGGGGTCGAGGATCACGGTCATGCCGTGCTCCCGCCCGCGGGCCGTGATGTGGGCGGTCAGCGCCGACGGCGTCTCCAGCTGGGTCAGCAGGACGGACGTGGTGGGGGCGAGGGCGGTGAGCGCCTCGTCGATCTGCGCGGTGCTGAGCGCGGCGTTCGCGAGCGGCACCATCACGATGTCGTTCTGCGCCGACGCGTCGACGCGGATGTGCGCGATGCCCGTGGGGCCGGGGACCGTGCGCAGGTGGGTGAGGTCGACACCGGCGGCCGTGAGCCCGTCCACCACGAGGTCGTGGAACAGGTCGTCTCCCACGCAGCCGACGAAGCTCGTGCGTGCACCGGAGCGTCCGGCCGCGACCGCCTGGTTCGCCCCCTTGCCGCCGAGCATGAGCGTGAACTCGTCGCCCAGGATGGTCTCGCCGCGGGCCGGCAGCCGACCGGAGAAGGTGGTGACGTCGGCCGTGACGCTGCCGACGATGACGACGCCGGTGCGGTCGCCGGGGTGTGCGGGTGTCATCTCGCTCCTGATCCTCCTCGACAGCGCGGGCGCTCCGGTGGCGTTGACTAGGCTCGGAGCTGTCATTACATTAGCCGAAACCGAACCTGTAACGACAGGTTCCCGCGAGGAGACCCCGATGACCCCGATCGCGCCCCGCCTGTACGTCGACAGCGCCGACGTCGACCGCGTCTCCCGGCTGCTCGCCGCGGGCGTGGTCTACGGGGTCACCACCAACCCCACGATCCTCGAACGGGGCGGCCGCACCGCCGCGGAGATCCCCGACCTCTACGCCCGATGGGTCGAGGAGGGTGCCCGCGAGGTGTTCTTCCAGACCTGGGGCGGCGACACCGCCTCCTTCCTGCGCAACGCCGAGGGCATCCGGGCGCTGGGCGACCGGGTGGCGGTGAAGGTCCCCGCCACGCCCGACGGCTTCGCGGCCGCGTCCGCCCTCGTGCGCGACGGGGCGACCGTGCTCGTCACGGCCGTGTACTCCGTGGCGCAGGCCCTCGCGGGCGCCGCGATCGGCGCCCGGTACCTCGCGCCCTACCTCGGCCGGATGCGCGACGCGGGCGTCGACGGCGAGGTCGTGATCGCGCGGATGCAGGAGATGTGCGCGGGGACCGACTCGAACGTGCTCGCCGCGTCGCTGCGGTCGGCGGAGGATCTGGTCGGCCTCCGACGCGCCGGCGTGCCCTACTTCACCGCCGCCCCCGACGTGCTCGACCAGGTGCTGTCGAACCCGGTCAGCGACGCCTCCGCCGCCGAGTTCGACGCGGCCATGGTGCGCCTGGGAGCCTGACCCGCCCCGCTCGCTCCGTCGCGGTGCGGCTCAGGCGGTCGCGGCCTGCCGCAGCCAGCGCTCCACGCCCGCGATGTGGGCCGTGGCGAGCGACGTGGCGAGAGCGGAGTCGCGCTGGGCGATGGCGTCGGCGATCGCGCGGTGCTCCGACAGCGTGCGCTCGACCGCGCCGCCCTCGGTGAGCCCTCGCCACACGCGAGCCCGCACGGTCTGGCTGCTCAGGTGCTCGATCAGGCTGGCCAGATAGGCGTTGCCCGCCATCGCCACGATGTCGCGGTGGAAGCGGATGTCGTGGTCGACGAGCTCCTCGATGCTCACGCCGGCGTCGATGCCGGCGACCTCCTCCTGCACGGCCGCGATCGCCTCCTCGCTGCCGAGCGTCGCGGCGAGCCCGGTCGCCTGCGACTCGAGCATCCGCCGCACCGCGAACATCTCCAGCATCGAGTCGTCGTCGTGCATGTCGACCACGAACGCGATCGCCTCGAGCAGCAGATGCGGCTCCAGGCTCGTGACGTAGGTGCCGTCGCCGCGGCGCACGTCGAGCACGCGGATCACCTCGAGCGCCTTGACCGCCTCGCGCATCGAGTTGCGCGAGAGCCCGAGTCGTTCGGACAGCTCCTTCTCCGGGGGCAGGCGATCGCCGGGCGCCAGTTCGCCCGACACGATCATCGCCTTGATCTTCTCGATCGCCTCGTCAGTGACAGCCATGGCGTCATCCTTGCACAGTGATCGGATGTCTACGGCAGGATGGGGGCATGCGCACCCTCGACTCGCACCTGCACCTGTGGGACCCGGAGGTTCTGACCTACTCGTGGCTGGAGGGGCCCCTCGCCGGGCGGTTCGCCGCGGAGGAGATCGAGAGCGCCCGCATCGACGGGTCGACCGAGGAGCGCGCGATCTTCGTGCAGGCGGGCACCGCGGTCGACGACGAGCTCGACGAGGTGCGGTGGGTCGCGGGACAGGCCGAGCGGCTCGGGGTGGTCGGCATCGTCGCGGGTGCCCGACTCGACCGCGGCACCGACACGACCGTGCACCTGGAGAGCCTCACGGCGGAGCCGCTGGTGGTGGGCGTGCGGCACATCCTGCAGGACGAGCCGGATGCGGTGGCGCTGTCGTCCGCGTTCGTGACGGGCGCGCGAGAGGTCGCGGCCCACGGCTGGGCGTTCGACGCGTGCGTGCGGTCGTGGCAGCTGCCCGACGTCGCGCGGCTGTCCGCCGCGATCCCCGAGCTGCGCATGGTGCTGGATCACCTCGGCAAGCCCGCGGTCGGCACCGCGCACGCTCCGCTGGCCCCGACCGCGGAGTGGGAGCGCGACCTCGCCGAGCTCGCACGCCACCCGCAGGTGTACTGCAAGGTGTCGGGTCTTCCGGCGGAGGCGGGTGGTGACTGGAGCCTCGTGCAGCTCGAGCCGTTCCTGGACACCGCGGCCGACGTCTTCGGGCCGGAGCGCCTGATGTGGGGTACCGACTGGCCGGTCTCCGCGGTCGGCCCGGCCCGCACGGACGCCGCCTCGGACGCCCCGTCGACGTATCAGCCGACCGCCCGCAGCCGCTGGGCCGACGCGGTCTCGACGTGGGCGGACTCCCGCGGCATCGACCGGGCCGCCCTCTTCCACGACACCGCCGCCGCGTTCTACGGCCTCTGACCCCCCCGCCCCGTCCGCCCCATCCCGTCGCGCGGTGCGCGTGCGATATGTCACCCCCGAAGCTCCTGCGCGGCACGTTTTCGATCCCGCACCGACTCCGCACCTCAGGCCGCACGCGAGAGGGCCCGGCGTCTCAGGGAGTCGCCGGGCCCTCTCGTCGGGGAGGGTGCGAGGTCACTCGGGGCGGAGCCGCAGCTGCGCCATCCCGCCGTCCACCTCGAGGAAAGTGCCCGTGGTCGAGCCCGCGCCCGGTCCCACCAGGTAGGCGACGGCCGCGGCGACCTCGTCCGGGCTGACGAGCCGTCCGTGGGGCTGTCGTGCTTCGAGGGCGGCGCGCTCGGCCTCGGGGTCGGCGGCGGTGTCGAGCAGTCGCCCGACCCAGGGGGTGTCGGCGGTGCCGGGGTTCACGGCGTTGACGCGGATGCCCTCGCGCAGGTGATCGGCGGCCATCGCGCGGGTGAGGGCCGACACGGCGCCCTTCGACGCGGAGTAGAGCGCGCGCTGCGGGAGGCCGGTGGTGGAGGCGATCGACGCGGTGTTGCACACGGCGGCGGCGGGCGACTTCCGCAGCCACGGCAGTGCGGCCGAGGTCACGCGGGCGATGCCGGTCACGTTGATCGAGAGCACGCGCGCCCACTCGTCGTCGTCGTTCGCGGCGATGTCGCCCTGCGCGCCGATGCCGGCGTTGTTGACCACGATGTCGATGCGGCCGAAGCGCTCGGCGACCGCGGCCACGGCCGCGTCGACGCTCGCGCGGTCGGACACGTCGGCGGTGAACGCGGCGAAGCGCTCGTCGGCGTTCGTCGTGTCGCGGTCGAGCACGGCGATCGTGGCGCCGTCGTCGTGCAGTCGGCGGGCGATCGCCGCGCCGATGCCGGAGGCTCCGCCCGTGACGATCGCCACCAGGCCGTCCATCGTTCCGCTCACTTCTGCGCCTCCCATGCCACGAACTCCTGTCGCTGCCGGCCGAGGCCGTCGATCTCGATCTCCACCACGTCGCCCGGGGCGAGATAGGGGTACTTGCCCGACAGGGCCACGCCCTGCGGGGTGCCGGTGAGGATCAGGTCGCCGGGCTCCAGCGTCACGTACTGCGACAGGTGGTGCACGATCTGCTCGACCGGGAAGATCATGTCGCTCGTGTTCGAGTGCTGCCGCGGCTCGCCGTTGACGAAGCTGCGGAGGCCGAGGGCCCGGTGGTCCACCTCGTCGGGCGTGACCAGCCACGGTCCGGTGGGGTTGAAGCCGAACCCGATCTTGCCCTTCGACCACTGCCCGCCCGACACCGCCATCTGGAAGTCGCGCTCCGACACGTCGTTCGCGGCGACGAAGCCGGCGACGTGCGCCATCGCCTCGTCGGGGGAGTCGAGGTAGGCGGCGCGGGCGCCGATCACGATGCCGAGCTCGACCTCCCAGTCGGTCTTCTCGCTGCCGCGCGGAATCGTGACGGTGTCGTTCGGGCCGACCACGGTGTTCGGGGTCTTGAGGAAGATGATCGGGATGGTCGGCGGCTCGGAGCCGGACTCGGCCGCGTGCGCGGCGTAGTTCATGCCGATGCAGATGACCGCGCTGGGGCGGGCGATGGGGGCGCCGATGCGCATCCCCGCGGCGTCGGGCAGCTCGGGGAGCTCTCCGGCGTCGCGCGCGGCGGCGACGCGGGCGGCGACGTCTCCGGCGAGGAAGTCGCCGTTGACATCGGATGTCAGTGGGCGGAGGTCGAGGTAGCGGTCACCCTCCACGAGGACGGGGATCTCCGCCCCAGGGGTGCCGAGCCGCGCGAACTTCATGATTCTCCTGATCGTTCGGGAAGCCGCTCTGCGGCGGCCGGTCTCGTTGACAGTATAGACATCGGATGTTTACACTCCAAGGGATCCGCACGGAAGAAGTCCCGTGCATGGAGAGGAATCCCGTGAGCCGTATCGTCGCCCTCGACACCACCGACATCCGCTTCCCTACGTCCCTGAGCCTGGACGGGTCGGACGCGATGAACCCCGACCCCGACTACTCCGCCGCGTACGTCATCGTGCGCACGGATGCGGAGGACGACATCGAGGGGCACGCGTTCGTGTTCACGATCGGACGGGGCAACGACGTGCAGGTGGCTGCGATCGACGCCCTCGCGGGGCACCTGGTCGGCCGGGAGCTCGAGCCGCTGCTCGACGACATGGGCGGCACCTTCCGCGAGATCATCGGCGACTCGCAGCTGCGCTGGCTCGGGCCGGAGAAGGGCGTCATGCACATGGCCATCGGCGCCGTGATCAACGCGCTGTGGGATATCAAGGCCAAGCGCGCGGGCCTGCCGCTGTGGCAGCTCCTCGCCCGGATGACGCCGGAGGAGCTGGTCGACCTGGTCGACTTCCGCTACCTCACCAACGCCCTCACCCGCGACGAGGCGCTCGACATCCTCCGCGCCGCCGAGCCCGGCCGCGCCGAGCGCGAGCAGCAGCTGCTCGCCACCGGCTACCCCGGCTACACGACGAGCCCGGGGTGGCTGGGCTACTCCGACGAGAAGCTCGAGCGCCTGGCGCGCGAGGCGATGGCCGACGGCTTCACGCAGATCAAGCTCAAGGTCGGCGCCGACCTGCAGGACGACATCCGCCGCTTCCGCAAGGCGCGCGAGGTCTGCGGCCCCGACTTCCCGATCGCGATCGATGCCAACCAGCGCTGGGAGGTATCGGAGGCGATCGAGTGGGTGAACGCCCTCGCCGAGTTCCACCCCGCCTGGATCGAGGAGCCCACGAGCCCCGACGACATCCTCGGGCACGCCGAGATCGCCCGCGGGGTGGCGCCCATCCGCGTCGCCACCGGCGAGCACGCGCAGAACCGCATGATCTTCAAGCAGCTGCTGCAGGCCGACGCGATCTCCGTCATGCAGATCGACGCCGTGCGCGTGGCCGGGGTCAACGAGAACATCGCGAACCTGCTGCTCGCCGCGAAGTTCGACGTGCCGGTCTGCCCGCACGCCGGCGGCGTCGGGCTGTGCGAGGCCGTGCAGCACCTGTCGATGTTCGACTTCGTCGCCGTCTCGGGCACGCGCGAGGGCCGGCTGATCGAGTTCGTCGACCACCTGCACGAGCACTTCGTCGTGCCGACCGACATCCAGGGCGGCTCGTACATGGCGCCCACCGCGCCGGGTACCGGCATGGAGATGAAGACCGACAGCATCGCCGAGTACACCTGGACGGGTGCGCATGTCGGTGCCTGACCGCCTGGCCGTCCCGACGCTCGGCTACGGTGCCGCGAACGTCGGCAACCTGTTCCGGGAGCTGTCCGACGACGACGCCTGGGCCGTGCTGGATGCGGCGTGGGAGAGCGGCATCCGCTTCTACGACACCGCGCCGCACTACGGGCTCGGGCTGTCCGAGCGGCGTCTCGGCGCCTTCCTGCGCACGAAACCCCGCGACGAGTACGTGCTGTCCACCAAGGTCGGACGGCTGCTGCGCCCCAACCCCGACCACGCGGGCGGTCTCGACACCGCGAACGACTTCCACGTGCCCGACACCCTGCAGCGCGTGTGGGACTTCTCGGCGGAGGGCATCCGCACGAGCCTCGACGAGTCGCGCGAACGCCTCGGCATCGAGCGCATCGACCTGCTCTACCTGCACGACCCCGAGCGCCACGACCTCGACCTCGCGCTGGCGGAGGCCCTCCCCGCGCTGGAGCAGGTGCGTGCGGACGGCGAGGTGACCGCGATCGGCATCGGCTCGATGGTGTCGGAGGCGCTCTCCGCGTCGGTGCGGGCCGCCGACCTCGACCTCGTCATGGTCGCCGGGCGGTACACGCTGCTCGAACAGCCCGCCGCAGTCGACGTGCTGCCGGCGTGCCGCGAGACCTCGACCGGCATCGTGGCGGCCTCGGTGTTCAACTCCGGGCTGCTCGCGTCGAACGAGCCGCGGCGCGACGGACGCTACGAGTACGGGCAGCTGCCGGACGAGCTGTGGGACCGGCTGGTGCGCATCGCCGCGGTGTGCGCCGACCACGGGGTGCCGCTGCCCGCGGCCGCGATCCAGTTCCCGCTGCAGTCCGACGTGGTGCGCTCGGTGGTCGTGGGCGGCAGTCGCCCCGCACAGCTGACGCAGAACGCCGAGTACGCTGCGCGGGAGATCCCGTCCGCACTGTGGGAGAACCTCGCCGCCGAGGGTCTCATCCCCGCCTGACCAGAGAGGAGCCCTCGTGCTCGAAGGAATCCACCCGCTGCTGACCGGCGAACTGCTGCTGCACCTCGACCGCATGGGGCACTCCGACGCCGTGGTCGTCGCCGATGCGCACTTCCCCGCGTGGGGGCTGGGCGCCCGGGTGGTCGACCTCCCCGGCACGACGACGCCCGAGGTCGTCGCGGCGATCCGCACGGTGCTGCCCCTCGACGATGCGCCCGGCCTCGACCTGATGGCGTCGGCCGACGGCGAGGTGCTCGACGTGCAGCGCGAGCTCATGGACGCGGCGGGCACGGCGGTCGACACGACCCGGTTCGTGGAGCGTTTCGCCTACTACGACGTCGCCCAGGACGCGTATCTCCTGGTGCGCACGGGCGAGACCCGCAAGTACGGCAACGCGCTGCTCCGCAAGGGCGTCGTCGGCCACCCCTCCGCCTGACGATCGGTTCACGACTCAGGGGAACAGCGGGGACACTCGGCCTCCCGCGCGTACCGGCGCCGGGCGCGCCCCTTCTGCGGAGTTGTGAACCGGCTCAGGCGCCCACGGTGCGTGCGGTGTGATGCGGGTCAGCGGCCGCGGGTGGATTCGCGGATGACGAGCTCGGCGGGGAACGGCGGGGTCGCGGGCGGGGGAGCCGCGGGGTCGGCGAGCTGAGCCAGCAGCGCTGCACCGGCCGCGCGACCGATCTCGTAGCCGGGCTGGCGGACGCTCGTGAGCGGCACCACGCTCTGGTGCGCCTCGGCCACGTCGTCGAAGCCGACCAGCGCGATGTCCTCCGGCACGCGGATGCCGTGCCGCAGCAGCTGTGTCAGCACGCCGAGCGCCACCATGTCGTTCGCGGCGAAGATCGCATCGGGCCGTTCGTCCGCGGGTTGCGCCACGATCTCTGCCCCCGCGGTCAGTCCGTCCTCGGTGGCGAGGTGCCCGACCTCCCGCACCTCGACCTCCGCGCCCGTGCCCGCCGTGGCGTCGCGCAGTCCCGCCAGGCGGTCGTTCGACTCGGTCACCGCGGGGTTGCCCAGGAAGAGGATGCGCCGCCGCCCGAGGTCGACGAGGTGCTCGCCGGCGAGCAGTCCGCCCGCGCGGTCGTCGAACAGCACGGAGGCGACGGTGGCGGATTCGCGGATCGGCCCGACCACGACGGAGCGGATGCCGCGATCGGCGAGTCGCTCCAGGCGCGGCACCACGTCGCCGAGCGGGTAGATGACGATGCCCTGCACGCGATGCGCCTCGAACATGTCGATGTTGCGCTGCTCGCGGTCGGCATCCCGGTCGCTGTTGCTGAAGAAGAGCGACCAGCCGCCCTCGCGCGCCACGTCGTCGACACCGCGGGACAGCTCGTGGAAGTACGGCAGCCACGCGTCGAGGAGGATCAGCGCCAGGGCCTTGCTCGACCCCGCCCGCAGCTGCCGTGCCGATTCGTTCGGTACGAAGCCCAGCTGCTCGATGGCCGCCCGCACCTTCTCCCGGCTGCCCTCCCCGAGCACGTGGGGGTGGTTGAGGTAGTTGGAGACCGTCGAGGAGGAGACGCCGGCGAGGGCGGCCACGTCTTTCACGCTGGCGGGCATCGGTCTCCTTCGTCGATACGGGCCGAGGCGACCCCGGCGGCGACACCAGGCTAGCCGAGGGATTGCAACGTGCCAAGAAAGTTCTTGACAGGCCGTCGTCGTCGGACCTAACGTGTGTCGAACCCGGAATTGGAACGTGCCAAGTCCGGACGGCGACGGTGCCGCACACCCGCCGGGAGAGGTCTCATGAACATCGGCTGTCACGGACTCGTCTGGACCGGAACCTTCGACGCCGACGGTATCCGCCTCGCGGTGGAGAAGACGAAGCAGGCCGGGTTCGACCTGATCGAGTTCCCGCTGATGGACCCGTTCACGTTCGACGTCGCGGCGGCGAAGGGCGCCCTCGCCGAGCACGGTCTCGCGGTCAGTGCCTCCCTCGGGCTCTCCGCGGAGACCGACGTCACGAGCTCCGACCCGGATGTGGTCGCGGCCGGTGAGGCGCTGCTGCTGCTCGCGGTCGACGTGCTGGCCGAGCTGGGCGGGACCCACTTCTGCGGCGTGATCTACAGCGCCATGCAGAAGTACATGGACCCGGTGACACCGGAGGGGCTCGCGTCGAGCCGTCGCACGATCGCCCGGGTCGCCGACCACGCCGCCGAGCGCGGGGTCTCGGTGTCGCTCGAGGTGGTGAACCGCTATGAGACCAACGTGCTCAACACCGCGCGGCAGGCCCTGGCGTACCTGGCGGAGGTGGACCGCCCGAACCTCGGCGTGCACCTGGACACGTACCACATGAACATCGAGGAGTCGGACATGTTCGCCCCGGTGCTCGACGCGGCTCCGGCGCTGCGGTACGTGCACATCGGCGAGAGCCACCGCGGGTATCTGGGCACCGGCACGGTCGACTTCGACACGTTCTTCAAGGCGCTCGGCCGCATCGGCTACGACGGGCCGATCGTCTTCGAGTCGTTCTCGTCGGCGGTGGTCGCTCCCGACCTCAGTCGCATGCTGGGCATCTGGCGCAACCTCTGGACCGACAACGACGAGCTCGGCGCGCACGCCAACGCCTATATCCGCGACAAGCTCGTCGCGGTCGACTCGATCCGGCTGCACTGAGCCGGGTCAGCGGCGACGGGATCCTCGGTCGAGATCAAGATGTTATTACAGGTCTTCCCGATCGAATGATCTTTAGATACATTTAGATACAACTTGCACCGGCCCGGGTGCAGGACGCAGAATTGATCCGATGTTTACGGCGGAATGATCCGCCAATCGCGAGACGACCTCCAAGGAAGCAGGTGAGCGCATGAGTGGACCCATCCTCAGGGTCGAGGGGATCAGCAAGGGATTCCCCGGCGTGCAGGCGCTGAAGGATGTGCACCTCGAGGTGCGCGAGGGCGAGGTGCTCGTGCTCGTGGGAGAGAACGGCGCCGGCAAGTCCACGCTGATGAAGATCCTCTCCGGCATCTACACCAAGGACGAGGGCACCATCACGTTCGAGGGCCGCGAGGTCGAGCTCACCAGCCCGCTGCAGGCGCAGGAGCTCGGCATCACGATCATCCATCAGGAGCTCAACCTGATGCCCGACCTCACCGTCGCCCAGAACATCTACGTCGGCCGCGAGCCCACGACCGGCCCGTTCCTGTCGGAGCGCAAGCTCAACACGCAGACGGCGGAGCTGCTCCAGCGCCTCGGCATCCACCTCAACCCGCGACAGCTCGTCGGCGAGCTCACGGTGGCCGAGCAGCAGATGGTCGAGATCGCCAAGGCGCTGTCGTTCAACGCCAAGGTGCTCATCATGGACGAGCCCACCTCGGCCCTCACCGACAGCGAGGTCGAGACGCTGTTCGTGCTGATCGAGCAGCTCAAGGCGCGCGGCACCGGCATCGTCTACATCTCACACCGGATGGACGAGCTGCGGCGCCTCGCCGACCGCGTGACCGTCCTCCGCGACGGCACATACATCGGATCACTCGACAAGGCGGAGATCACGATCCCGAAGATCATCGAGATGATGGTCGGCCGCGTGATCGACGAGGGGACCCGCCCGCAGGCCCGCGAGCACCTGAACGACCCGGTCGTGCTCGACGTGCAGGGGCTGTCGACGAAGACCCTCCTGAAAGACGTGTCGTTCCAGCTGCACAAGGGCGAGATCCTCGGGTTCGCCGGCCTCATGGGCGCGGGACGCACCGAGACCGCCCGTGCCGTGATCGGCGCCGACCACCGCGACGGCGGCACCATCACCATCGGCGGGCGCCAGGCGCGGATCGCCCAGCCCGCCGACGCCGTCAAGCACGGCGTGGGCTACCTCTCCGAAGACCGCAAGCTGCTCGGGCTCATGCTCGAACAGGACGTCACGTTCAACACCGTGCTCGCCTCGCTCGGCAGCTACGCCAACGGCATCGGCTGGATGGGCGACGGCAAGGCCAAGAACCGCACCAAGGAGTACGTGCAGCAGCTGCGCGTGAAGACCCCCTCGGTCAACCAGGTCGTCAAGCTGCTCTCCGGAGGGAACCAGCAGAAGGTCGTCATCGCCCGGTGGCTGATGCGCGACTGCGACATCCTCATCTTCGACGAGCCGACGCGAGGCATCGACGTCGGCGCGAAGGAGGAGATCTACCGCCTCATGCAGCAGCTCGCCGACAGCGGCAAGTCCATCATCGTCATCTCGTCGGAGCTCCCCGAGATCCTGCGCGTCGCGAACCGCATCGCCGTGTTCGCGAACGGGCGCATCACCGGGACGCTCCGCAACGAGGAAGCCAGCCAGGAGAAGATCATGCAACTCGCAGCCCACGGGGAGGAAGACTGATGAGCACCCCACAGCAGCCCGGAGGGTCGACGACGACCATCATCCAGACGGCCGTGAACGAGAACACCGACAAGCGCGACATCGGCGGATTCCTGAAGCGCCAGTTCCAGCAGTCGCTGGCCTTCGGCACCCTGATCGTGCTGGTCATCTTCTTCTCGATCGCCAGCCCCAACTTCTTCACCTTCAGCAACATCGCCACCGTGCTGCTGTCGACCGCGGTGATCGGCATCCTCGCCCTCGGCACCACGTTCGTCATCATCACGGGCGGCATCGACCTGTCGATCGGCACCGGCATGGCCCTGTGCGCCGTGATGACCGGCGTGATCGTCACCAACCTCGGGCTCCCTGTCTGGCTGGGCGTGATCGGCGGCATCGCGACCGGTGTGCTGATGGGCCTCATCAACGGCGTGAACATCACGTTCCTCCGCCTTCCCCCGTTCATCGCCACGCTCGCGATGATGATGATCGCTGGCGGCCTCGCCCTCGTCATCTCGAACGTCGCGCCGATCTACTTCTCGACCTCGGCGCCCGACTTCAAGAAGATCGCGCTCGGCGTGATCATCCCCGGCATCCCGAACGCCGTGCTCATCACGGCCGCCCTCGCGATCGTGGCGTGGCTGGTGCTGTCGAAGACGCTCCTCGGCCGCTACACGTTCGCGATCGGCTCGAACGAGGAGGCCACCCGCCTCTCCGGTGTGAACACGCGCCGCTGGACGATCCTCATCTACATGTTCGCCGGGGCCTTCACCGGAGTCGCGGGCATCGTGATCGCCTCGCGCCTCGACTCCGCCCAGCCGCAGATCGGCACCGGGTACGAGCTGCAGGCCATCGCGGCCGTCATCATCGGCGGCACCTCGCTCCTCGGCGGACGCGGCTCGATCCTCGGCACCGTGATCGGCGCGCTGATCATGAGCGTGCTCGTGAACGGACTGCGCATCATGTCGATCCAGACCGAGTGGCAGAACATCGTCGTCGGCGTGGTCGTGCTGCTGGCGGTCTTCCTCGACTCGCTGCGCAACCGGCAGCGCACCTGAGACCAGGGCGGCGGCGAAACCCGTGCCCGCCGCCGCCCCACCCGGCCCCGGCCGGACCCGCGGAGTCCCTCCGCACAGGCACCAGGAATGTCCCACAGCCGGCCCTGGCCGGCATCACACAGAACCATCCGGCTCGTACTCAAACAATGGAGTTTTCATGAAATTCGGGAAGAAGACCGCCTTCGCAGCCCTCGTGGCCGCTTCCGCGCTCGTGTTCGCCGGCTGTGCCGGCGGTGGCGGCGACGTCATCGAGGAAGGCTCCGGCTCCGGCAGCGGCAGCGGCGACGGCGAGATGTACATCGCGCTCGTCTCGAAGGGCTTCCAGCACCAGTTCTGGCAGGCCGTGAAGAAGGGTGCGGAGCAGAAGGCCGAGGAGCTCGGCGTGAAGATCACGTTCGAGGGCCCCGCCGCCGAGACCGAGATCGCGCAGCAGCTCGAGATGCTGACCGCCGCGATCGACAAGAACCCCGACGCCATCGCCTACGCCGCGCTCGACCCCGAGGCGTGCGTCGCCCCGCTCGAGCAGGCGAAGTCGAAGGACATCCCGGTGGTCTACTTCGACGCCCCGTGCGACGGCGACGTGGGCCTGAGCCTCTCCGCGACCGACAGCAAGGTCGCCGGTGCGCTCGCGGCCGAGCACATGGCCGAGCTGATCGGCGGCGAGGGGCAGGTCGCGATCGTCGGCCACTCGCAGATCAACTCGACCGGTGTCGAGCGTCGCGACGGCTTCGTCGAGAAGATCGAGTCGGACTACCCCGACATCGAGATCGTCGACATCCAGTACGGTGACGGCGACCACCTCAAGTCGGCCGACATCGCCAAGACGCTGATCGCCGCCCACCCCGACCTCAAGGGCATCTACGGCACCAACGAGGGCTCCGCGATCGGTGTCGTGAACGCCGTCAACGAGCTGGGCCTGGAGAAGGGCAAGATCACCATCGTCGGCTTCGACTCCGGCGCCGCGCAGATCAACGCGATCAAGGACGGCACCATGGCCGGCGCCATCACGCAGGACCCGATCGGCATCGGCGCGCAGGTCGTGCAGGCCGCATACGACGCCGCGAACGGCGACGACGTCGAGGAGTTCTACGACACCGGTTCCTACTGGTACGACAAGAACAACATCGACGACGACAAGATCGCCGCGGTGCTCTACGAGTGACACCCCGCTGAACCACGGAGCCCCTCGCCTTGCGGCGGGGGGCTTCGTGTTTCCGGGACAAGAGGATCATCAGGACAGGATCTGACCGCGGTGCACGGCATCCTGTGCGGAACGAAAGGATGCACCATGCCCACACCTGCTCCCGTTCCTGCCGGGTCGAACACCGTCAACCCCTTCCTCATGACCGACGATGCCGCCCGCATCATCGATTTCGTGATCGAGGTCTTCGATGCCTCGGATGTGCCCCAGGCGCGAACGCTCGACACCGACGGCCTGATCCTGCATTCCGAGCTGCGCATCGGGGACTCGATGATCACGGTCGCCGACCGCAAGCCGGACTGGCCGTTCACCCCCGGGTTCCTCCAGGTGTACGTCGTCGACGTGGAGGCAACGCTGGCGCGGGCCGTCGCCCTCGGCGCCCGCGTCGTGACCACACCGACCGACTTCTTCGGTGACACGCTCGCACGGTTCGTCGACCCCTCGGGCAACCTCTGGTGGGTCTACCGGCACGCCGCCCAGGAGCAGACCGACGACACGAGCGGTGAAGACGAGGCCTGGTCCACGGATGGCGCCGACACCGCCGAGGACTGGTCGAGCTTCACATCGCCGGAGTTGGACTACATCCACGAGAGCCTGGTCCAGGCGATCGCATCGCTCCGGGACCCGCGACTGCCGAGCTGACGGGATTGCAACCGTGTTGTTGATCCTCGCGCACACGCCCGTCGCCGACTCGACCTGAGCAGGGGAGGCCGGAGGACACCCCGGCGGTCTCCGTCGACGCTCCGTGCGACGGCGACGGGACGGGAGTCAGCAGCCGGCTGCGGTGGGCTGCTCGTCGCACGTGTAGCGGACGAGAGCGGACGTGGCCTCGTAGATGCGGATGCTGTGGGCGGGCCCGGCGACCGAGAGCTCTCCCGCGACGGGGAACCAGCCGTTGCCCAGGTCGACCTCGGCCGTGTAGCGGACCGTGGTGACGGCGGTGTAGGTGCCGCGGTCGCGGTAGACGTGGCTCGTCGGAGTCGGGGTGAACTGCGGCTGGTGGGCGGCGGCCCAGGTGCGGCCCCCGGTGGCGGTGGTGGCGCTGGTGCCGTCGCCGAACGTGGTGTCGAACGCGACAGGGGTGAAGCGCACCGTGACGGCCAGGTCGAGGATGGTGCCCTGCTGCGTGTGCGCGGTCGCGGCGGTGACGAAGTTCGTCGGAAGCCCCGCGACCCCGACCCCACCCGGCTCGGCCGCCGTGGCGACCGGCTCGGGAGCGAACCGGGCGAGATCCGCGATGGTGAGCGGGTCGCCGTCGGCGCTGGTGACACGGACACCGTAGATCCCGCACGAAGCCTTGTACGGGTACGGCACAGTGGCGCACGGGTCGGCCGGCTTCGGCGCGGCGCTGCCGTTCTTCCGACCGGGGGGAGCGCTCTCGCCGCGCGGTGCGGGGGTGGTCTGGGTTGCGGTGACGGTGAGCTGTCGTCCCTCTGCGCCTGCCATGAACGACGTGCCCGCGGTTGATTCGCCGTCGTCGTGATCCGACGCTGAGGCAAGCAGGCAACAGGCCAAGGCGACGGAGGCGATCAGCCGCATGACGAGTCACCTGCCTTCGATGCGCGGGAGATCAGATATGCGTCGTCGGACCAGACGAACGTCACATCTGCCACATAGATCGGCGCTCGATCCTGCGCCACTCTGGACGCTCCGCGTGCATCGACGATCTGGACCGAGCTGACGTCGACACAGATGCGGGCGCGGACCTCGTCGTATGTGGCCGTCGTTCGAAGGGGGTGAAATCCCACGACGGTATTCGCGCCCGAGACTGTCAGTTCCTCGGCGTGCATCACGGAGAGGTTCTTGCGATCCACTGCTTGGAAGTCGCCCGTCGTTCTCTCAAAGACGGCCTCAAAGGTGGCTGGATCGGCTGGATCCACGAGGTTTAGGGCGTCGTTGTAGGCGCGATAGGTGGCCTCGGCGGCGGCGAAGGCGTCCTTCTTCGAGGCGAACAGCGGGGTCGGCGTCGGAGACGGGGAGGGTTTCAGATCGGCAGTGCAGCCGGTGAGCAGGACGAGGGAGACGGCGAGGGCGGCGAGGGCGCGCGTCGAAAGGGAGTGGGGACGAGTCACCGGGCCACGGTACGTGCAACGCCGGCGCGTCGGTCCGGGTTGTCCACAGGAGCCCGCGCGCGCACCTCGGACAGGGGGTCAGACGCGGCGGAGGAAGGTGAGGATCGAGGCCGGCTCGACGATCAGCTCCTGCAGCGCGGCGTTGAACGGGACCCCGGCGGACGCCGCGAGGTGCTCCTGGAACGCGGCCTCGTCGCGGTACACCTCGTATACGAAGAAGCGGTCGGGGTCGTCGACGAGTCGCGTGGCGTCGAACACCACGTTGCCCTCCTCGGCGCGGACGATCTCGGCGAACTCCCGCAGGAGTGCGGCGACCCGGTCGGCTGCCCCGGGCTTCGCGGTGAAGACGGCGTGCAGGATGGTGGGTTCGGTCATGGGGGCTCCTCGGGTGGAGGCGACGAGACGGCGTCGGGCGGCGCGGTCTCAGTGGTCGAGGGTGAGCAGTCGTGCGGGCGTGTGCACGAGCATACGCTGCACGGCCGCATCGCCGACCGCGTCGCGCAGTCGCGGCAGGTACCGGTCGCCGAGGTAGGCGAGCCCGGGCATCCCGCCGTAGGCGATGTACCGCCTGCGCCGGGCGACGTCGCCGCCGAGCACGATGCGGTCGCCCGCGCCGCGTTCCACCACGGCGGCGGTCAGGGCCAGCAGTTCCGCGTCGGATCGGGTGCGCGGACGGGCGAAGCCGTCGTAGCCGAGGTGGGCGCCGCGCTCCGCGAGCGACACGTGAAGTCCGGGGTCGGGGTCGCGGTCGGCGTGGGCGAGCACGACCCGATCGCTCGCCACGCCCTCGGCCGCGAGCAGATCGAGCACCTCGTGCGCCGCCGTGCAGAACTCCAGGTGCACCATGACGGGGGCACCGGTCTCGCGGTGCGCGGCCGCCACCGCGCCGAGGGTCGTGCGCTCGAACGGGCTGATGCGCCAATAGTCGATGCCCGCCTTGAGCATCCCCGCGCGCACCGGGGCGCCCGTGGGCGAGGTCGCGACGGGCACATCGGGCGCGGCGAACACCGCGTCGTCGGAGGCGGGCATGCCGCGGGTGAGGTCCGCCACGAACAGCGCGGACAGCCGCTCCGCGTCCCACACCTGCATCGGGTGGTCGTCGCCGTAGTGGGCTTCGCGGTGCCGCCCCGTGGTCGCGACGATGCCCAGTCCGGTCGCCGCGCTGATGCGGACCAGGGCCTCCGGGTTCCGGGCGAGCCCGAACGGCGTGGCGTCGACCATCGCGTCGAAGCCGCTCGTCTGCAACGCCGCCGCCTCGTCGCCCGACGCCTGCTCGTCGTCGAGCTCGTCGCCCGGCAGCAGCGGCGACACCTGGAACAGGTGCTCGTGGTAGTTCACGCGCCCGAGCTCCGACGCGTCGACGTCGCCGAGCACCGTGCGCACGACGGGCATCAGCGCACCGACTCCGCTGCCGCGGCCAGCCGCTCCACGGTCTCGGGCGTCAGCTCCAGCTCGAACACGTCGGCCACCACCTGCGACCAGCCGTGGATGAAGTAGCGCCAGCCGTCGACCACGTGCAGGTCGCGCGACGCGCGCTGCGCCTCGGCCTGGTGCAGGAACTCCAGCGACCCGCGGTAGTTGAACTCCCACGCGTACGCGCCCGCGGGGAACACGACCGCGTCGCTGAGCGGCGAGCCGGGACGGTCCTTGCCGAGCCCCGTGGCGTTCGCGATCACGGAACCCGCGGGCGTCGCCGCCACCAGCGCATCGGCCTCCTCCGGCGTCTCCGTCACCACGTAGCGCAGCAGGTCGTCGGGGGTGCCGTGCTGGCGGTGCACCTCGCGCAGGTGGTCGAGCTTGTCCTGCGTGCGCGCGGTCACCGTGATGCGGGCGGGGGCGTCGGTGCGCTCCGCAAGGGCCCAGCTGAGCGCGGTGCCCGAGCCGCCCGCACCCAGGATGACGACCTCCGCCCCGGTGCGGGCGAAGTGGTCGGCGGGCAGGAAGTCGTTCAGGGCGAGGTCGACCGTGATCGGATCCTTCGCGCGGCCCGACAGGCGCGAGCCCCGCTTGGCGATGCTGGAGATCTCGGAGCACGACACCGCGAACGGGTCGAGCTCGTCGAACAGGTCGGACGCCGCCGCGTACACATTCATCTTGTGCGTGGTCACCAGGGCGCCCCGGTGGTGGGGGTCGTCGCGGATCTGCTCCACCATCGCGCGGTACTGCGCGGGGTCGGCGTCCATCGGCAGGTCGTGGCCCACGAGCCTGCGGGTCGGGAGGTCGAGGATGTCGGCCCAGAGCGGGAACACCTTCATGATCGACGACGAGGCGGTGGTCACGCCCACGAACCCCATGTAGTCGGCGGTGGCGGTGTCCGCGGCGGGTGCGGCGGTGTCGGCGGTGGTGGTCATCGCATCTCCTGGGGAACGGGCACGGGGTGGGCGGGCTCGGCGCCGCGCAGCACGGCGATCACGTCGTCGAGCGACAGGGAGCCCATGTTGTCGACGGCCTGGGTGGTCTGCGCACCGAGGTGGGGGGTGACGATCACGCGGTCGACGAGATCGGCCGCGAGCAGCGGACTGTCGTGGGCGGCGGTGTCGCCGTCGAGCGTGTCCGCCGCGTAGCCGGCGAGCGTGCCGTCGCGCAGGGCCTCGGCCACCGCCTGTTCGTCGACCAGGTCGCCGCGAGCCGTGTTCACCAGCGCCGTGCCGCGGCGCATGTCCGCGAGGCGCTCGGCGTCGACCAGCCGCTGTCCGCCCGGCGCGTGCAGGGTGATCACGTCGGCCGCGCGGAACAGCTCGTCGAGCGGGACCGGCTCCGCGCCCTGCGCCCGCACGAGCTCGACGGGAAGGAACGGGTCGGCCGCGAGCACCCGGGAGCCGAAGCCGCTCAGGCGCCGCGCGACACCCTGGCCGATACGGCCGAAGCCCACGATGCCCACGGTCGCGGCGCCGAGCTCGCGGCCGCGCCGCAC
>NZ_SSDM01000216.1:0-940 GCF_004794375.1 Microbacterium sp. K35
CGAGCACGTCGGCCCCGGCCGCGACGAGGTGGCGGACGGTCGCGCCGCCGATGCCGCCGCCGGCGCCGGTGACGAGGATGGTGCGGCCCTGGAATTCGGTCATGCGCGTCTCTCTCCATCGAGGGGTGTTGTCCTGTGCCCCGGGTCGCTTGACACCGGTGACATGGCCAGCGTAGCGTGCTCCGCAGTCGCCCACATCGTCCCTCGCCCTCCGATGCCCCGCGTCGACCACAGGAAGACCACGAAGCCGTGATCCAGACCCCGCCGCCCGCGCCCGACTCCGACGTCGCGCTCTCCGACCTCGTGGAACGGGCGCGGCGTCTCATCGCCGACGGCCGCCGCCGCATCCTCGGGATCGCCGGCACCCCCGGCGCCGGGAAGTCGACGGTGAGCGCCGCCCTCCTCGACGCGCTCGGGCCGCAGGCGGTGGTCGTGGGCATGGACGGCTTCCACCTCGCGAACGCCGAGCTCGTGCGCCTCCATCGCCGCGACCGCAAGGGCGCCCCCGACACCTTCGACGTCGACGGCTACCTCGCCCTGCTGCGGCGGCTCCGGACCCCGGCCGACGGCGTCGTGTACGCCCCCGCGTTCGACCGCGGGCTGGAGGAGCCGATCGCCTCCGCGATCCCGGTCCCCGCCGACGTGCCGCTGATCATCACCGAGGGCAACTACCTCCTGCACACCGGACACGGATGGGAGCGGGTGCGCGAGCTGCTCGACGAGAGCTGGTTCCTCGACATCGAGCCGGACACGCGCCGGCGGCGGCTGGTGGCACGACGTCGCAGCCACGGCCATCCCCTCGACGAGGCGACCGCGTGGGTGCGCGACGTGGACGAGGCGAACGCCGCCGTGGTCGAGGGGAGCCGCGCGCGCGCCGACCTCGTCGTGCGGCTCTCGTCACCCGCCGCCCCGGTCGCCCCGATCGCCCTCGCGGCCGGGG
>NZ_SSDM01000217.1:0-368 GCF_004794375.1 Microbacterium sp. K35
CGAACGACAACGTCGTGGGCTACCCGATCATGCCGGTCTACGCGGCGAAGATGGGCGGGTTCTTCTTCCTCGTGTTCGGCGTGATCGCGCTGCTGGGCACCTTCTTCCAGATCCTGCCGTTCTGGGTGTACGGGCCGTACGACCCCTCGCCCATCTCGGCGGGCACGCAGCCGGACTGGTACATCGGCTTCGCGGACGGTGCGCTGCGCCTCGCCCCGCCGAACTGGGACGTGGTGCTGTTCGACCGCACCTGGTCGTTCGGCATCATCGTGCCGGTGGCCGTGATGGGGCTGTTCATCCTCACCGTGCTGTTCTATCCGTTCATCGAGGCGTGGGTCACGGGCGACAAGCGCGAGCACCACATCGCC
>NZ_SSDM01000218.1:0-4334 GCF_004794375.1 Microbacterium sp. K35
AGTTGATGAGGAGATAGATCATGCCGCCGCGGCCGCGCCCCGGTTCGCCCGGCTGCAGCTGGAGCTCGGCTCGAACAACGCCGCGATCGTGCGGGCCGACGCCGACCTGGAGCAGGCGGCGGAGGCGCTCGCCGACGGCGTCCTGAAGCTGTCGGGGCAGTGGTGCGAGGCTCCGCGTCGAGTGCTGGTCGACCGCGCCCGGCGCGACGAGCTGGCCCGTCTGCTCATCGCGGCGTTCGCCCGCCGGACCATCGGATCCAGCCTCGACGACGCGACCGAGGTCGGCCCGGTGGCCTTCGCCGCCCGGCGGGACGAGCTCGACGACCAGCGGGACCGGCTGGCGGCCGCCGGCGCCGAGCTGCTGCGGGTGTCCGCGGTGCCGGAACGGGGATGGTTCTTCGCCCCCACGGTGGCGGTGCTCGACGGCCCGGGGCTCGCGGACGAGGTGTTCGGGCCGATGCTGCTCGTGGGCGGCTACGACGACGAGGACGAGGCCGTGCGCCTGGCGAACACCGGCCAGGTCGGGCTCGCCGGTTACGTGTTCGGGGCGGATCAGGAGGGGGCCGCGGCGCTGGGCACCCGCCTGGTCGCGGGCGAGGTGAAGGTCAACGGCACGAGTGTGCTCGACATGTCGCCGGCCTCCGCGCAGAGCTTCTTCGGCGCGAGCGGCCTGGGCGGGCACGGCGACGACGATGTGCTTGACTTCTTCACGGGGAAGCAGGTCGTCGGCACGGACCGCGCCGGTCTTCCCCTCTGACCGGAGGAGTGGCCATGGGCGAGCGTGACGACGCGCCGCACGACTTCTCCCGCGCCGTGCTGCACCCCGTGTCGGGCTATCAGGCCGTGGCGGGGTTCCTGCGCCGGGAGATGGCGCTCGGCCGCATCCGCCCCGGCGACCGCCTGCCTCCGGAGCGGCGTCTGGCGGAGCAGCTCGGCGTCTCGCGCGAGACCCTGCGGCAGGCGCTGCGCATCCTGGAGGGGAGCGGCCAGATCGTCATCACCCGGGGAGCGTCCGGCGGGGCGATCGTCCAGGACGCGGCGCTGGATCCGCGGCTCATCCGCGACGAGGTGCGCACGCGCTCGGCCGAGATCGGCGAGCTCACCGAGTTCCGCGAGATCGTCGAGTCCGGTGGGGCGGCGCTCGCGGCGGCGCGACGCAGCACGGCGGATCTGGAGGCGATGGCCCTCGCCCAGAGCGAGCTGGCGGGGGCGGCCACCAAGGCCGAGTCCCGCATCGCCGACACGCACTTCCATCTCGCGCTCGCCGCGGCGTCGGGCAACACGTTCGTGCGCGACGCGGTAGAAGAGGCGCGCGTGCGGATGTTCGAGCCCGTCGACCTGATGAGCTTCGACTTCGTGAAGGAGTCCAGCTGGCACGCGCACGAGCGCATCCTCGATGCCGTGCGGCGGGGCGACGCCGACGCCGCCGATGCGGCGATGCGCGCGCACCTGCGCACCACGCGCGAGGAGTTCACGCGCGTGGTCGACGACTGAGGCCGCTCAGGCGGTGGTGAGGCGTCCGAGCGCGTCGACGAAGGCGTCCACGTCGGACTCCTCGGTGTCGAAGCCGCACATCCACCGCACCTCGCGCCGGGCCGCGTCCCAGTCGTAGAAGCGGAACACGTCGCGCAGCCGGTCGGCAACGCCCTCGGGCAGCGTCGCGAAGACGCCGTTGGCCTGGGTGGGCTGGGTGAACTCGACACCGGCGACGGAACCGTCGGCGAGCCCCGCCTCGATGCGGGAGCGGAGCCGGGCGGCCATGGCGTTCGCGTGCCGGGCGTTGCGCAGCCACAGGTCGCCCTCGAGCAGCGCGATCAGCTGCGCCGAGACGAAGCGCATCTTCGACGACAGCTGCATGTTGAACTTGCGGGCGTAGGGCAGCCCGTCGGCGGCGGCGGGGTTCAGCACCACGATGGCCTCGCCGAGCATGGCGCCGTTCTTCGTGCCGCCGAACGTCAGCACGTCCACGCCGACGTCGCGCGTGAAGGCGCGCAGCGGGAGGTCGAGTGCGGCGGCCGCATTGGAGAGCCGGGCGCCGTCGAGGTGCAGCTTCATGCCCCGCTCGTGCGCGTGGTCGGCGATCGTGCGGATCTCGTCGGCCGTGTAGAGGGTGCCGAGCTCGGTGGACTGCGTGATCGACACGACCAGCGGCTGCGCGCGGTGCTCGTCGCCCCAGCCCCACGCCTCGCGGTCGATGAGCTCGGTGGTGAGCTTGCCGTCGTCGGTGGGCACGGTGAGCAGCTTGAAGCCGCCGATCTTCTCGGGCGCGCCACCCTCGTCGACGTTGATGTGCGCGGTCGATGCGGCGATCACGGCACCCCAGCGCGGCAGCATCGACTGCAGGCCGGTGACGTTCGCGCCGGTCCCGTTGAACACCGGGAACGCCTGGACGCCCTCGCCGAAGTGCTGCTGGAAGACCTCCTGCAGGCGGGCGGTGTAGGCGTCTTCGCCGTACGCCACCTGGTGGCCACCGTTCGCGGCGGCGATCGCGGCGAGGACCTCGGGGTGGATGCCGGAGTAGTTGTCGCTGGCAAAGCCCCGCAGAGCGGGGTCATGGGGGATGCTCACCGGTCAAGCCTAATCGCGGTTCCCCTACCGGATGTCCGAGCCCCGCCCTACCCTCGAACCCATGGAGCGCACCGCGGCGAAGACGGCCTTCGCGAACGTCCTCGTCAACACGTTGATCGCCAACGTGACGACGAGCTTCCTCTGGTTCGCCCTCACGTTCTGGGTGTACATCGAGACGCGGTCGGTGCTGGCCACCGGGATCATCGGCGGCGCCTACATGCTGTTCGTCGCGTTCTTCGCGATGTTCTTCGGCACGATCGTCGACCGGCACCGCAAGCACCGGGTCATGCTGCTGTCGAGCGTCATCTCGGCGGTGGCGTTCCTGATCGCGGGCGTGCTCTACGTGTGGCAGCCCGAGGCGGCGCTTCTCGACCTGGGCGGCCCGTGGTTCTGGCTGTTCTCTGGCATCATCCTGTTCGGCGGCGTGATCGAGCAGCTGCGCAACATCGCGCTGTCCACCACGGTGACACTGCTGGTGCCCGAGGAGAAACGGGCCAACGCGAACGGCCTGGTGGGCACGGTGCAGGGCATCGCGTTCCTGGTCACGAGCGTGTTCTCCGGCCTGTCGATCGGGTTCCTCGGCATGGGGTGGACGCTGGGGATCGCGATCGTGGCGATGGCGCTCACCTTCGCGCACCTGCTGTTCATCCCCATCCCGGAGTCCGAGCCGGAGGTCGACCCCGAGGCGAAGAGCGCGGTCGACTTCCGCGGCAGCGTGCAGGCCATCCGGCAGGCACCCGGGCTGTTCGCCCTCATCGTGTTCTCCACGTTCAACAACCTCATCGGCGGCGTCTACATGGCGCTCATGGACCCGTACGGCCTCACGCTGTTCGATGCGCAGATGTGGGGCTTCGCGCTCGCGTTCTCCTCCACCGGCTTCCTCATCGGCGGCGGGCTGGTCGCGAAGTTCGGCCTCGGCAAGAAACCGGTGCGCACGATGCTGCTCGTGGTGATCGCGATGGGGCTCCTCGGCGCGATCTTCATGCTGCGCGAGTGGTGGCCGCTATACGTGCTGGGCATGTGGGTGTACATGGCGCTGGTCCCTCCGGTCGAGGCCGCCGAGCAGACGGTCATCCAGAAGGTCGTGCCGTTCACGCGACAGGGGCGGGTATTCGGCACGGCGGCGGCGATGGAGGCCGCGGCCGCCCCGATCACGGCCTTCCTCATCGCGCCGATCGCGGAGTACGTCGTGATCCCGTACATGGACACCGCCGAGGGGCAGCGGCAGTGGGAGTGGCTGCTCGGCGAGGGCGAGGCGCGCGGCATCGCCCTCATCTGCCTGTTCGCCGGACTGATCATGGTCGTCGCGGCGACGCTGGCGTTCTTCACGCGGTCGTACCGTCACCTCACCGAGCTGTACGCGACGGCGCCGGATCAGGCGCCCGACGCGACGGACGAGGGCACCGGCACCGGCCCCGCGGCACATGATCCTCTCGGTGAGCGGCAGGAGACGGGCGACGCGCGCGACGGCCGCGCGCACGGCCATCACCCCGATGCGCCCCCGGTCGTCCGCGGCATCCCTCCCGAGTCCCGCTGACCCGCACGGACGCAGCCCCGCCCGCAGCCCGCCCGTACGTCGCCCGTCCACAGCCCGCGCGTCCGCAGCCCGCGCGTCCGCAGCCTGCCCGACGTCAAAGAATCAGCCCAGGTCGATGATCCGGTCGTTGAGCTCGGCCGCGTCGTCTTCCCACAGCGCGGCGACCCGGGCCGCGAGGGCTGCGGGGTCGAGCGCCTTCGCGCGGAACACCACCGCGGCGGCGCGCAGG
>NZ_SSDM01000219.1:0-5848 GCF_004794375.1 Microbacterium sp. K35
GGGCGGCTACCGGCTCGCGCGCGGTCTACCCGCCGGTGTCGGTGGTCAGCGCCGCGCGGAGCCCGCGGCGCGCTTGACCTCGTCGTACGCCGCGAGTGCGGCCTTGCGGGTCTCGGCCAGGTCGACGATCGGCGCGGTCGGGGCATCGGGGGCCCACCGCGCGACGTACTCTCCGTCGCCGTCGAACTTCTTCGCCTGCAGCTCCGGGTTGAACACACGGAAGTACGGGGCCGCGTCCGCCCCGGACCCCGCGACCCACTGCCAGTTGAACGCGTTGTTGGCGCCGTCTGCATCGACCAGCGTGTCCCAGAACCACTCCTCGCCGAGCCGCCAGTCGATCAGCAGGTTCTTGATGAGGAAGGACGCGGTCACCATCCGCACCCGGTTGTGCATGTACCCGGTGTGCCACAGCTCGCGCATCCCCGCGTCGACGAGGGGGATCCCGGTCTCGCCGTGCTGCCAGGCATCCAGCTGCCGCGGGTCGAGTCCCGGCCAGGGGAACGCATCGAACTCGGGCCGGAGGTTCTTCGTCGCCAGATCGGGGAAGTGGTAGAGCGTGTGCCAGGCGAACTCGCGCCAGCCGAGCTCGGACAGGAACCGTGCCGAGCCCTCGACCCGGGTCGCCTCGGCCCACACGGTGAACGGGCTCAGCTCGCCCCAGCGCAGCCGGGGGGAGAGCAGGGAGGTCGCACCGGCGGCCGGCGCGTCCCTGGCCGCGTCGTACGCCGGGAGATCGTGGTCGAGGAAGTGTCTCAGCCGCCGTCGGGCGGCCGGTTCGCCCGGCTCCCAGGTGTCACGGAGCCCGCCCGCCCAATCCGGTGTCGTGGGCAGCAGCTCCCAGTCACCCGGGGCATCGGAGCGCGGCGGTCGCGCCACCCCGTCGAGTTCGCGCGGCTCCGGCAGGGGAGCACGGGGCGCGGGCAGTGCGCGGCAGGCGCGCCAGAACGGGGTGAAGACGGAGTAGTGCGTGCCGCTGCCCGTGGTGACGGTCCACGGCTCGTGCAGCAGGGAGCCCGCGAACGACTCCACCGTCAGGCCCTGATCGCGCAGCGAGCTCTTCAGCGCCGCGTCGATCTCCCGCTCCGGTCGCCCGTATCGACGGTTCCAGTAGACGGCGCCCGCCCCGCTCTCCGCGACGACCTCGCGCACCACGCGCTCGGCCGGGCCGCGCCGCAGCACGAGCCGGGCGCCCTTCTCGCGCAGCCGCTCGTCGAGGGAGACCAGCGAGTGATGCAGCCACCACTTCGCCGCACCTCCGAGCGGGCGGATCCCCGGCGACTCCTCGTCGAGCACGAACAGCGCGATCACGGGCGCGTCCCGATCCATCGCGGCACGCAGCGCCGGATGGTCGGCGAGGCGGAGGTCGTCGCGGAACCAGACGATCGAGGGGGAGGTCATCGCGTTGCCCACAGCGCCCAGGCGATCAGGGCCGGTTGCAGGAAGAGACGGCCGAACCGACGCGCGTCCGTGTCGAGCCCCGGAGTGGAGCGTCCGGTGCGCCACTGATGCCAGTTGCCGGGGAAGACCGCGGCGAAGAGCCCCGCCGTCGCCCAGCCGATCCGGCGGCGCTCCCGCGGCAGCGCGATCAGTCCCGCGGCGAGCGCGACCTCGACGGCGCCCGACGCGATCACGATGGCATCCTTGTCCATCCGCGTCGCCTCGGTCGCCCAGTCGGGCACCACCACCCGGAAGCCGCGCGTCTGCGTGAAGTGCAGCACGCCGACGGCGCCGAGGGCGAGAGCGAGGATCCAGCGGGCGATCGTCCGGGTCATGGGGCCACGCTACCGTCCGGTCCGACGGTTGCGGCGCCCCGTCGTTCGCGAAGCCGTCCTGGTGTGTCCTGACACACTGAGGTGGTGACCGTCTTCCGCATCGTCGTGCTGTTCGTCCTCGCCGCCGTCGCCGAGATCGGCGGTGCCTGGCTTATCTGGCAGGCCATCAAGGAGGACCGCGGTTGGCTCTTCGCGGTCCTGGGGGTCATGGCGCTGGGGGCGTACGGCTTCGTCGCGGCGCTCCAGCCCGACGCGAACTTCGGCAGGGTGCTCGCCGCGTACGGCGGGATCTTCATCGCCGGATCCCTCGCCTGGGGCATCATCGTCGACGGTTTCCGTCCCACGGTCTGGGACTGGGTCGGGTCGGCGGTCGCGCTCGTGGGCGCGGCGATCATCATCCTCGCCCCGGCGGCCGCGTCCTCCTCGGCCGAGCCGGTGGCCTGACGGTCGGCGGCCCCCGGCCATACGAGTAGCCTAGATCCAGACCCAGATGGAGTGATCAGTGCCTGAAAACGCCCAGCCGACCGACGGCTTCGCCCTGTTCTCTGACCGAAACGTCGTCGCGATGCGCGTCAACGGCGAGCTCAAGGACCTCGCCACGACCCTGACCGGCACCGAGCAGGTCGAGCCGGTCACGATCGACAGCCCCGACGGCCTGAACATCCTGCGCCACTCGGCCGCGCACGTGCTCGCGCAGGCCGTGCAGCGCATCAACCCGCAGGCGAACCTCGGCATCGGCCCGCCCATCACCGACGGGTTCTACTACGACTTCGGCGTCGACACCCCGTTCACGCCGGAGGACATCAAGGCCATCACGAAGGAGATGCAGCGCATCGTCCGCGAGGGCCAGCGCTTCGTGCGTCGTGTCGTGACCGATGACGAGGCGCGCGCGGAGCTCGCCGACGAGCCGTTCAAGCTCGAGCTGATCGGGCTCAAGGGCGGCAAGGAGGCGGCCGAGGGCGCGTCGGTCGAGGTGGGCGAGGGCGAGCTCACGATCTACGACAACACGACCCGCGACGGCGAGGTCGTCTGGAAGGACCTCTGCCGCGGGCCGCATCTGCCCAACACGCGCATGATCGGCAACGGCTGGGACCTCACGCGCATCGCCGCCGCGTACTGGCGCGGCAGCGAGAAGAACCCGCAGCTGCAGCGCATCTACGGCACCGCCTGGCCCACGAAGGACGAGCTGCGCGCGTACCAGCACCGGCTGGAGGAGGCCGCCAAGCGCGACCACCGGCGACTCGGCAAGGAGCTCGACCTGTTCTCCTTCCCCGAGGAGATCGGGTCGGGCCTGAGCGTCTGGCATCCGCGCGGCGGCGTGGTGCGCGGCGAGATGGAGCAGCACGCGCGCAAGCGGCACATCGAGGGCGGCTACACCTACGTGTACACGCCGCACATCTCCAAGGAAGACCTCTTCCTCACCTCGAACCACCTCGTCACCTACAAGGACGGCATGTTCCCGCCCATCGTCATGGACGAGGAGCGCGACGAGAACGGCGAGATCACCAAGCAGGGCCAGGACTACTACCTGAAGCCCATGAACTGCCCGATGCACATCCTCATCTACAAGGAGCGCGCGCGCAGCTATCGCGACCTCCCGCTGCGGTTCGCGGAGAACGGCACGGTCTACCGCAACGAACTCTCCGGGGCCCTGCACGGCCTCACGCGGGTGCGCGGCTTCACGCAGGACGACTCGCACCTGTTCGTCACACCCGACCAGCTGGAGGAGGAGGTCGGCAAGGTCCTCGAGTTCATCCTCTCGATGCTCCGCGACTTCGGCCTCACCGACTTCGAGCTCGAGCTGTCGATGAAGGACGACGAGAAGTCGAAGTGGATCGGCTCGGACGAGTTCTGGGAGTCGTCCACCGACGCCCTGCGCCGCGTGGCCGTGGCCTCCGGTCTCAAGCTCACCGAGGTGCCGGGCGAGGCGGCGTTCTACGGGCCGAAGATCGACCTGAAGACGCGCGATGCGATCGGCCGCACGTGGCAGCTGTCCACGGTGCAGGTCGACCCCAACCTGCCCGAGCGCTTCGACCTCGAGTTCATGGACAAGGACGGCCAGAAGAAGCGTCCGATCATGATCCACCGGGCGCTGTTCGGCTCGATCGAGCGGTTCTTCGCGATCCTCCTCGAGCACTATGCGGGCGACTTCCCGGTGTGGCTCTCGCCGGTACAGGTCGTGGGGATCCCGGTCGCGGACGACTTCGCCGACTATCTGGGTGAGGTGATCGACACGCTCCGCTCCCGCGGTGTGCGTGCCGAGCTCGACACCTCCGACGACCGCATGCAGAAGAAGATCCGCACGCACACGACCGGCAAGGTCCCGCTGCTGCTGATCGCCGGGGAGCAGGACCGGGCCGCCGGCACCGTCTCCTTCCGCTACCGCGACGGCTCGCAGGAGAACGGCGTGCCGATCGCGCAGGCGGTCGACCGCATCCGCGCTGCCATCGACAGCCACGCCCTGGTGCAGACGGCCGGGGACCTGGCATGACCGAGGGGGAGCAGTCGCTGGAGGATGCAGGTCGCCTCGCCGGCGTGCCCGACGAGTTCCAGCGGCTGTGGACCCCCCACCGGATGGCCTACATCCAGGCGGGACCGGAGCCCCTGCGCGAGGAGTGCCCGTTCTGCGAGGCGCCGAAGTACCCCGACGCCGAGCGGCTCATCGTGGCACGGGGCACGACCGCGTACGTGCTGCTGAACCTGTTCCCGTACAACTCGGGGCACCTGCTGGTGTGCCCGTACCGTCACATCGCGACGTACGACCAGGCGAGTCCGGAAGAGGTGGCCGAGATCGGCGCGCTCACCCAGACGGCCATGCGGGTGCTGCGCGAGGTCTCCGGATGCGACGGCTTCAACCTGGGAATGAACCAGGGGGCGGTGGCGGGAGCCGGCGTGGACGCGCATCTGCATCAGCACGTGGTGCCGCGGTGGCGCTCCGACGCGAACTTCTTCCCGATCATCGCGAAGACGAAGGCGCTCCCGCAGCTCCTCGGCGAAGTGCGGGAGGCCGTCGCCCACGCGTGGCCGGAGTGACCGTCAGCGCACCTGCCGTGCGGTGAACTGCATGCGCGGGTGCGCGTAGAACTCCTGCGCCTCGATGAGCTGCAGCTCGCGCTCACCCGAGTCGAGCGTCGCCTGCAGCAGGTCGTACACGCTGGAGGCGGTGCGCTCGAGCGCGGTCTTGGCGCTGCCGGTGCCGACGTAGTGCGCCGTGAACAGGGCGGCGGTCACGTCACCGGAGCCGTTCGCCTTCATGGGGAGGTGCGGCGTCTGGACGAGCCAGGCACCGTCGCCGTCGACCGCGAGCATCTCGATGGTCCCCTCCTCGCGGTCGGGCCGCTCGACGCTCGTCACGAGCACCGTGCGGGGGCCCATGGCGCGGGCGAGGTCGACCGAGGCGAGCGTGGACTCGAGCGTGTCGGGTTCGGTCTCGGTGAGGAACCCGAGCTCGAACTGGTTGGGGGTGATGATGTCCGCCACCGGGACGACGCGCTCGCGCAGCAGGATCGGGATCGCGGGGGCGACGAAGCAGCCCGACTTCGCGTTGCCCATGACCGGGTCGCACGCGTAGACCGCGTCGGGGTTGGCGGCCCTGACGCGCGCGACCGCATCGATGATCACGTCACCGATGCCCTCGCCTCCCTGGTAGCCGCTCAGGACGGCGTCGATCTGCCCGAACACTCCGCGGTCCTCGATGCCGGTGATGACCTCGCGCACGTCGGCGGGGTCGATCAGCGGTCCGCGCCACGCGCCGTAGCCGGTGTGGTTGGAGAAGTTCACGGTGTAGACGGGCAGCACCTCGACGCCGATGCGCTGCAGCGGGAACACCGCGGCAGAGTTGCCCACGTGCCCGTATGCCACGGCGGACTGGATGGAGAGAATCTTCATGAGCGAGCGCTTTCGGTCAGGGCGGGCAGGTGCCCGCGACGGTGGTCATCGCGCGGCCGCGACGAGGTCGGCGACGAGCGTGTCGGCTTCCGCGTCGGTGAGGTCGTGGACGGTGAGACGGAGGTGGTGGGACGGATCGGCGCGGTCGTCGAGGGAGAACTCGTCACCCGTGCGCGCGAGCCACCCCC
>NZ_SSDM01000220.1:0-1581 GCF_004794375.1 Microbacterium sp. K35
AGCCGCAGCTCCTCGGTCGCCCGGCCCGACGCCGCCACGGCCGCCACCACGCCCTCGCGCCGCTGCTCCGCGTCGGGCGAGTCCGCGGGACCCGCGAGGAACGCGACCGCACCCTCCCCGACCTGCGCGAGAACGTGCCGCGTGAGCTCGCCCATCGCCTCGGCGTTGCTGACCGTGACGTGGTCGTAGTCGTCGCCGCGCGGCGGACCGGACAGGACCACGACCGGGATGCGGCGCGCGAGCCGCGCCAGCACGTCGTCCGGCACGCTGCTCGCGAGCACCATGAGCCCGTCGACACGACCGGCCATGTCCCGCACGGTCGACCGGTCGGGGTCGTCGCGCCCCACGCCCACCATCAGCACGAAGCCCTGCTTCCACGCCTCCAGCTCGGCCCCGCGCAGCACCTCGTCCAGGAACAGCATCGAGGTGGCAGGAGCGCCGGGCTCGCCCTCGTCCTCCACCACCGTGAACGGCGGGGCCGCGGCTCCCGCACTCGACAGGACGTCGAGCGCGGGGGCGTCCTCCGCCGCGTCGAACCCCGGGAAGTACAGGCCCAGCACGCCCGTCCGGCGCTCGGCCAGCCCGCGCGCGCTTCCGCTCGGGACGTAGCCGAGAGCCGTGACCGCATCGAGCACCCGCTCGCGGGTCGCCGGTCGTACGGCATCGGGCGACCGCAGCACCCGCGACACGGTGGCGATCGAGACGCCCGCGTGCGCGGCGACGTCGTACACGGTCGCGGCCTTGCTCACGGCGGATCCCCCAGGGTCGAGTCGTCGGATCGGGTGTCAGGACAGCGTAGATCAGACCCGGCGGGCGATCAGCGCACCGTGCGGGCGCGTGCTCGCCTCCCCGGGCACGCGGGCGCGGGTCTCGGTCCCCTCGACCTCGAGCCCCGCGGCGGCGAGCAGCGGCGTGAGCGCCTCCGCCGACCAGAAGTACGCGGTCGTGATCGCGTGGTCGAACGGCGCGCGCGGCTCGCCGTCGAAGAAGCCCAGCAGCAGTCGTCCCCCTGGCGCGAGCACGCGCGCGAACTCGGCGAGCGCGGCGGGCACCTCGGTCGGCGGCGTGTGGATGAGCGAGTACCACGCGAGGACGCCGCCCAGCGACCCGGCGGGCTGCGGCAGCGCGAGGAAGGAGCCCTGGGTGACGTCGAGGCCGGGGTGCCGCGTGCGGGCCTCCGCGACGAACTCCGCCGACAGGTCGATGCCCGACACGTCGTGCCCCGCGTCGTGGAGGAACCGCGTCCACAGCCCGGGACCGCACCCGGCGTCGAGCAGGGCACCCGAGGTGGCTCGGCGCCAGCGATCGATCGTGTCGCGGTCGCGGGGGTCCAGCTGCTCCACCGTGCCGGCGATCGCGACGTACTCCGCGGCGCGGTGGTCGTAGGCGGCCGCGATGGCGTCGTGCGCCTCCGCCGGTGTCGTCACCGGGTGCCCCCCGAGCTCATCGGGTACGGGCGGCGAGGGCGGCCTGGTAGAGGTCGCGCGTGGAGAGGCCGGTCTGCGCCGCCACCTCGGCCGCGGCCTCCTTCAGGCGCGTGCCGTCCGCGACCAGGGCCTGCACCTGGGCCAGCGCGTCGTC
>NZ_SSDM01000021.1:0-14497 GCF_004794375.1 Microbacterium sp. K35
GCCCCCTGGGCCTCGGGGCGCGGACGGCCGACGGCACGTGGCGGGCAGCACTGGACGAGGCCGCGTCGGCGCCGGGGGTGTCGGCGAAGGTCTCCGGGCTCGACCTCTCGGCCCGCGGCGCGGAGGAATCGCGCGGCCTGCTACGGCTGGCGTTCGACCTCTTCGGCGCGGAGCGGCTGGCGTTCGGCAGCGACTGGCCGATGTCGACGCGGAGCATCGGCTATGCGGACGTGCTCGCCGCGACGCGCGCGGCGCTGCCCCGCCTTTCCGGCGCCGAGGAACGGGCGTTCTGGTCCGCGACCGCCGACCGCCTCTACCCCACGGGCGCCTGACCCCCGCCGTCTGTCTCGTCGCGCGGCGGCTCGCACGGAGTCGCGCGGGACGGCGCGGGAAGGTCAGGCGTCGTCGAGGAGGGTGCCGGCGGCGTGGCGACGGAACAGCGCGGACGCGGCCTCGGCATCGCCCGCGTCGAGCACGTCGAGCAGCCCCTTGTGCCAGTCGGCCACCTCGTGCCAGTCGCCGGTGAACGTCGGGTCGCCCAGCACGTGCATCACCCGCAGGCTCGGCTCGAGCAGATCCCACATCCGCGGCAGGTACACGTTGCCGCTCGCCTCGATCACGGCGCGGTGGAACGTGAAGTCGAGCTCGCGGAAACGGGCGAGGTCGGCGGATTCGGCCGCCTCATGCATCTGCGCGATGAGCGACACGAGCTCGTCGCGGCGGGCGGCGTCGAGCGCGCCGCACGCGAGCCGGCCGGCCAGGCCCTCGAGCTCGACCCGGGCGACCTTGGCCTGCTCGGCCTCCTCGGCGGAGTAGCTCGCGACGAAGTTGCCCTGGTGCCGCACATGCGACACGAGCCCCTCGTGCGCGAGGCGCTTGAGGGCGTCGCGCACGGGAGCCTGGCTCACCTGGAGCTGTCGCGCGAGCTGGGACTCGACGAGCTGCTCGCCCGGGGCGAGGGTCGACTCCTTGATCATCGCCTTGATCATCGCGTAGATCTGATCCGACAGCAGTCCTCGCTGCAGTCCCGCTGTGCCCAGAGCATCCGTCATGACCATCAGTCTACGTCCATTATCGACTATCGCTAATGGACGCGGCCGTGCGCCAGGCCTCGGCGATCAGCGCGGATCCGCGCGGCGTCGGATGCACGCCGTCCGGGGCGAGCTCCGCCACCGGCTGCCGTGTGGCGGCGGCCGTGAGCACCTCGTGGAGCGGCACGAAGGCGGCGCCATGCGACGCGGCCAGGTCGCGCACGACCGCCCGCTTGCCGTCGAGGTCGTCGAGCCACTCGCGCTGCTCCTCCGTCACCGGAAGGAAGTACGGCTCCATGAGGATCAGGCGGGGGCCCCGCTCCCCGGCGACGCCGGCCAGCAGCGGGTCGAGCGTCGCCCGGAACTCCTCCGCCGACGTCGGGTCGTCGCTGTCGAACCGTCGCCACATGTCGTTCACGCCGACGTACACGGTCAGCAGCTCCGGCGCGGTCGGCAGAAGCTCGGAGTCCCACCGGGCGGCCAGGTCGCGCGCACGGTTCCCGGCGATGCCGAGGTTCCGCACCGTCGCGCCGGCCGCCCGCAGCTCCGGGGCGAGGAGGGCCACGTAGCCGTCACCGAGGGAGTCGGGGTCGGCACGGTCGCGCCCCGCATCCGTGATGGAGTCTCCGATGAACGTCACTCGCACCGGGGCACCTCTTCCTCATCGTCCTTGAGCTTGGGCTTGACCGAGGTCTCCAGTTCGACCGTCGCGCCCGCGTAGGTCACGGTCAGCGTCTGGTGCGGACGCACCTTGCTGCTGTCGAACCCGCTCACCATATCGGCCGTGACCTGCTGCGTCGTGAGGGTGCCGTCGCTCCAGCGCACCCCGAGGATCATCCCGGTGACGTCGAGCTCCTCGCCGCGCAGGTAGCGGGTCTTGGGGTCGGCCTCCGCGGCCCAGCAGATGCCGGTCACGCTCGCGGGCGGCGGCGTGGGGCGCACGGCGAGGGCCGTCGTCTTGCCGTAGTGGTACACGTTGAAGAAGCCGTCCGCTCCGATGCGCAGGTTCTCCCGCGCATCCACCATGCTCCACACGGTCACGCCGTCCACCCGGAACACGATGCGCGTGCCCTCGCCCTCCGCGATCGCGCCGAACTCGATGCGGTGCGAGGTGTCGGGGGCGATGACGGTGTTGGGGATCGCGTCGAGCATCGTCTGACCGGGGGTCCAGCTCTGGAACTCGATCGTGTCCTGCTTGATCACCACGAGGTACCCGGTGTTGGAGTTCTGCCACGCGGGCACACCGGTCTGGTCGGACCGCGCCTGGAAGCCGTACCACCCTCCGGAGAAGGCCCCGAAGTCCGCGTCGAACTGCAGGAGCGTGTCGCCGAAGCGCTCGCCCTCGTAGCCGTGCACCCCCTCGCCGCTGATCACCACGCCCGCGTCGTCGACGGCGATGTGGTCGGATGTGCTCCAGGCCGCGGGGTCCTTCAGCTGCGCGTCCAGCCGGGTCGTCGGGTACTCCGCGTCGGCGACGGTGACCGTCAGGGTGTCGCTGAACGCGGGGTCCGCGACCGAGGTGGCCGTGATGGTCGCGGTGCCCGCGGCGACGGCGGCGATGCGGCCGTCCGCCACCGTGGCGACCGCGGGGGCGTCGCTGGTCCAGGTCACCCTGGCGTCGCTGGCGTCCTGCGGGGCGACCGTCGCGGCGACCGTCCGCCGCTCCCCCACCGAGAGCGCCACCGCGTCGGCGTCGAGGGTGACCCCGGTCACGGGCACTCCGGAGAGGGAGAACCCGATGTCGTCGAAGTCCAGCGACGGGTAGTTCTCGACGTAGAAGCCCACCCGACCGGCCGCACCCGGCGCGGGATCGGCCCCCTCGAGGGCGATCGCGCCGTTGACGGAGATGCGGATCCGCCCGTCCTGGACCGCGATGCGCACGTGCGAGGTCGCACCGGGGACGAGGCCCTGCTCGGCGGGCACGACCTTCTCGGCGACCACCTGCCAGGCGTCGTCGAAGATGGTCCAGGTCGGGCCGGCCGCGGCCTGACGGAAGCGGATGTAACCGCCGCCCTTGCCGTTGCGGTCGTACACGATGAGCCCCGCGTTGGTGGGCGTCGTCGCCGGTGTCGTCACATCGAAGTCGAGCACGAACTCGGTGAAGTCGCGCGGCAGGATGCTGTTCGCGCCCTTGAGGATCCGGTAGACCTTGTCACCCGTGGCGTCGGCCTGGATGCTGCGGTTGGGGTCGGTCGCCCAGCCGTTCGATCCCGACTCGAAGTCGGTGAAGTGCAGCACGCCGTCGCCCTCCTCCACGATCACCTCGATGGTCGCGGTCTTGGCGGCGTCGGCTTTCGCGGTCGCCGTGATGGTCGTGGTGCCGGGGCCCATGCCCAGCACGACGCCCGTGTCGTCCACGGTCGCGACGGCGGCGTCGGCGGAGGCGTAGGTCACCGCGGTGTCGTCGGCGTTCCAGGGCAGCGGCACGGCGCGCACGCGCACCTGGTCGCCGGCGTCGATCGTGACCGAGTCGCTGTCGAACGCGATGTCCTCCAGCGGGACGGACTGCGGCTGCTGCGTCTGGCCGATGTGTCCGTCGACCCCGATCTCGCCGAACGCGATCGCCTCGAAGCCGGGGATCTGGTCGAACACGGCGGCGTCGGCCTTCAGCGTGTAGTCGCCGCCGGCGGCGTCGACGAACCCGGGGTCGGCGTCGGCCACCCAGTTGTCCTCGTAGTTCAGCAGGTTCTTGCCGTCCTTGGCGCCGTGCTCGTTGACGCCCGCCATGCGGGGGCGGTTCGGGTTCCAGACCACGTTCTCGGCGAACGTGCTGTGGTTCGGGAAGTAGTGGTCGTCCTCGAAGAAGTGCCCGAGCTCGGGGTACTTCTCCAGGTACGGCGTGCCGACGAAGTCGTTGTTGTCGGCGAACACCTGCTGCCAGGCGGGCATGTAGTCCTTGTCGACGACGTTGCCCTCGTGGTCGCCCATCCACTGCTCGTAGTTGTCGTAGGGCGCGTAGGCGTCGACGAAGACGTTGTTGCGCGCCTCGATGTAGTCGGCGGATCCGCTCTTGATGGCGCCGTTGCCCATGTTGACGAACACGTTCTTCTCGATCGTGAGGTCCCACGTGAAGTTGTCGGCGTAGATGCCCTCGACGCCCGCCATGCCGGCGCCGATGTCGTGGAAGTAGTTCTCCCGGAAGACGTGTCCGCGCTGCTGCGGCGTCTTGCCGGAGTTCATGTAGATCGCGCCGAGGTCGTGGAACTGCTTGCAGACGTCGTACACCTCGTTGCGCTCGAAGAGGTGGTCGTTGCCGTGCACGATGATGCCGGGGTGCGGCGCATCGTGGATCTCGTTGTTCTTGGCGACGTTGCCGACCCCGTCGAACATCACACCGGGGTTGTAGGCCTTGTGGTAGTAGGCGAAGTCGGCGATCTCGGAGTTCTCGACCCGGTTGCGGCCCGGCTCGAGGGTGGTCTTGTCGCCGCCCTGGAGCACCACGCCGACGCCGCCGACGTGCGTGAGCCGGCTGTCGGTGACGGCGTGGTCGCGGCCGCCGCGGTTCACCGGGATGCCGTCGTAGGTGTAGCGCCCCGGCGAGTTGATGAGCACGCCGCCGTCGGTGAAGTTGCGGATGTCGCTGTGCGAGATCGTGACGTGGGAGCCGCCGAGGATCACGGCGGCGGTGGCGCGGCCGTACTCCAGGACGAGGTCGTCGAAGTTCACGTACGACGCCCCGTCGGCGCGCAGCATCGGCTCGTCGAGCGTGGTGACGGTGACGTCGCCGCGTCCGGACGTGAAGGCGGCGTTGGGGATGAGGTAGAGCTTCCCCGCCGCGCGGTCGATGTAGTACTCGCCCGGTGCGTCGAGCTCCTCCAGCAGGTTCTGCGCGAAGTGGAAGTCGGGGAACCAGCTCTTCATGATCCCGGACATCTCGCCGTAGCGGAGGGTGATCGTCTTCGCCGCGGTGTCGATGCTCTCGATCTTGTTGTACGACCACTCCCAGCTGTAGCCGAAGATGCCGTCCAGCCACACGTCGTCGGCCTGGGTCCAGTACTGGGGCCGGTCGTAGCCGTACGTGAAGGTGCCGCCGCGGTTCTGCAGATCCGGGTCGTTGCGGTCGGGGCCGACGTCGATGATGTCGCCCATCTGCACGGTGGGGGTGGCGGCGTCGGCGTTGGGCCAGCGCGCGAGCGTCATGCCCTGGCCGTCGATGAAGAGCTCCATCGGCGGGGTGGTGCTGACGTCGTTGGCCTTCCAGTAGCCGTGGCGGCTGAGCTGGCCGTAGTCGGTGATGCCGAGGCCGGCGAGGTCGACCGCGACCACCTGGTCGCGGGCGGCGGGGTCGATGATCCGGTCGGTGACGGCGGCGTCCTCGACGGGCGCGAACTCGTCGCGGGGCAGCGCGCGACCGCCGGTGAGCGTGGCGGTCTCGCCCGGATAGGAGCGGTAGGTGATCGGAGCATCGGCGGTACCGGAGTCCTGCTCGCCGATCTCGAACGAGGCGCTGCGCGGGTACTCGCCCTCGCGCAGGTAGACCGTGAGGCCGTCTGCGGGGATCTGCTCGTCGGCTTTGAGTGCCCGGATGCGGTCCCTGGCTCCCTCGAGGGTGGCGAGCGGGTCGTCCTTGGTGCCGGCGGCGTCGTCGTCACCCCCCGGTGCGATGTAGAGGGCGTCGTCGTCGACCGCGGCCGACGCCGCGGGGGCGACGCCGAGGGCGGATCCGAACACGGCGGCCAGGGCCAGTCCTGCCAGCACACGCTTCATTGCGTCTCCGAACTCTCGATTCCCGCGCGAAGAGCTCGCGCGGTGCCGCAGCGGGCGGCTGCACAGGACCCTACCCAATCGATAATCGACTATCAAGGATCGATTCTTAAACATGTGCAGCGCTTCACAGATTTCACAGTTCATACCAATTCATCACTCTTGGGCTCTCCGGTTGACGAGCCCGTAATCTGCCGGAAATACTGAGGAAGCCCGAGACCGCACCGTGAGCGTGCGGACACATCACCCCAGGCCAAGGATGACCTAGATGACAGAACAGACCATTTCCTCACAGATAGGAACAGGTCGCCGCCCCCGTCGCCTCTCCGACGGGATGTTCGCGCTCCTCCTCACGGCCCCCGGCCTCGCGCTCCTCGCCGCGGTCGTCGTGTACCCGCTCATCACCGCGCTGATCACCGCGTTCTACAAGCAGAGCCTCGTCGAACCGGGACGCGAGTTCGTCGGCTTCCAGAACATCGTCGACGTCCTCACCGGGGAGTTCGTCCAGCTCCTCGTGCAGACCCTCGTCTTCACGCTCGGCACGACCATCGCGCCGTTCGTCATCGGCTTCGGTCTCGCGCTCGCCCTCAACACGCGCATCCGCGGTGCCAAGGTGCTGCGCGGCCTCATGCTCATCCCCTGGCTGATCCCGGGCGTGGTCGTGTCGTTCCTGTGGATGTGGATCTTCAACGCCAACTACGGCGTGCTCAACGCGGCCCTGGAGACCGTGGGACTCATCGACTCCCCGCAGGCGTGGCTCGCGAACCCCACCACCGCCATGATCGCCGTCATCGTCGCGAAGACCTGGCAGTCGTTCCCCTGGATGATGGTCATGCTCCTCGCCGGCCTGCAGACCGTCCCGATCGAACTGCACGAGGCGGCGGAGATCGACGGCGCCGGGACCATCCGCCGCTTCTTCTCCATCACGGTCCCGCAGATGAGCGGCATCATCGGGCTCGTGATCCTGCTGGAGTTCATCTGGAACTTCCAGCACTTCGACATCATCTACGTCCTCACCGGCGGCGGCCCCGCCGGCTCCACCCAGACCTTCGCCACGGCGGTGTACGAGACCGCGTTCGACGGCTTCGACCTCGGTCACGCCGGCGCGATCGGGCTCCTCTGGATGGTCCTGCTGATGGCGCTCGTGGTCGTCTACGTCCGCCTGTCCGAGAAGGGAGAGAAGCGATGACCGCCGTGCTGACCGAGGAGACGGTGACCGCCGTCGCCGCCCCGCCCGCTCCCCCGCGGCGCCGCCGCGCCCGCGCCGACCGCCGCGCCTCCACCATCAGTGCCTGGATCGCCGTGGTCGTGTTCGGCGGGTTCGCGCTGCTGCCCGTGTACTGGCTGCTCGCGACCTCCCTCACCCCGCGCACCGAGGTGTTCAGCTACCCGCCCAAGCTCTTCCCCACGGAGATCACCTTCGAGGCCTATGCCGCGCTCGCGAACAACCCCGCGCTGTTCGGCTACCTCCGCAACAGCATCGTGGTCTCGGTCATCACCGCGATCCTCTCGGTGCTGGTCTCCGCCTACATGGGCTACGCGTTCTCGAAGTTCCGCTACCGCGGGCGCCGCAGCCTCATGTACTTCGTGCTGGCCTCGCAGATGTTCCCGCAGGCGCTGCTGCTCATCACCCTCTACGCGGTGTTCTCGGCCTACGGGCTGCTGAACACCTACACGGCGCTGGTGCTGTCGTTCACCACGTTCACGCTGCCGCTGTGCGTGTGGATGCTGAAGGGCTTCTTCGACACGATCCCGGACGAGCTCATCGAGGCCGCCCGCGTCGACGGCGCCTCCCGGATGCGCATCATCCACTCGATCGTCCTGCCGCTCGCGGCCCCCGGCCTCATCGCCGCCGGACTGTTCGCGTTCGTCCGCGGCTGGAACGACTTCATCTTCGCCCTCACCCTGGCCGGACCCGACAAGCAGACCCTGCCGCCCGGCCTCGTCAACACGTTCATCGGCGAGGCGTCGACCGCCTGGCCGGAGCTCATGGCGGCCTCGCTCGTGGTCTCGCTCCCCGTGGCCATCGCGTTCATCGCCCTGCAGCGCTTCCTCGTCGGCGGTCTCACCGCCGGCGCGGTCAAGGGCTGACCCGCACCACCCCTCACCCGCAGTCCCTCGAAGAAGAGAGAGCACCCCCATGTCCGAGAACACCACCGTCTCCCGTCGCCAGCTCCTCCAGTTCGCCGGGCTCGGCGCCGCCGGCCTCCTGCTCGCCGGCTGCATGCCGAGCGGCGGCGGCAGCGGCTCCACCAGCCCCGCGTCGTCCGCCGGCTCCGCCTTCGGCACCGGCGACTTCACGGCCACCGACTTCTCGTTCTCGAGCTGGTCGCTCACCGAAGAGGCCGCGGCCCCGGCCACCCGCGCCCTGCTGGAGGGCTACACCAGCGCCCAGAAGGTCGGCATCACCGAGGTGTCGTTCCCCTACAACGAGTACTTCAAGCAGCTCATGCTGCAGGTGCGCGGCGGGCAGTTCACGGGCGCCGCCCACGTCGACGTCGCCTGGCTCGCCTCCCTCGCCGCCCTCGGCAAGCTCGAAGACGTCTCGGCGCTCACGAAGGACCGCGGCTACACGGCCTCCAGCCTCGAGGCCACTCAGCTCGACGGCGTGCAGTACGCGTTCCCGTGGACCATCGGCGCGATCGGCCTCATCACCAATTCCGAGATCCTCGACAAGGCCGGCATCTCGCAGTTCCCGACCACGGTCGACGACTTCGAGTCGTCGCTGAAGAAGCTCAAGGGTCTCGGCGGCGGGCTCATCCCCTACGCCGCCTCCACCAAGGCCGCCCAGCTCAAAGACATCCTCATCTGGATGCAGACCTTCGGCAGCGACCTCGTCAAGGACGGCGAGGTCACGATCGGCGACGACGCGAGCATCGAGGCGGTGTCCTGGTACAAGTCGCTGTACGACCAGGGCCTCATCGCCGCCGACGTCGACCGCTTCGACGCCCGCTCCCTGTTCGCGCAGGGGCGTGCCGCCATCTACGACGACGCCCCGGTGGGCCGCGGCTCCGTCACCAAGGACTCGCCGGACCCGGACCTCGCGTCCAAGCTCGTGCCCGAGTCGCGGCCGGTCCTGAAGAAGGGCGACACCCCGCGCGCGCTCGTGTGGGGCGGCGCGATCGCGATCGTGGGCGGAGGCGAGGGCGACAGCGCCCGCACCGCCGCCGACTTCGGGCAGTGGGCCACGAGCGACCTCGACGCCGTGCTCGGCGACTACGAGCTGCGGGGCCTGCCGCCCGTGACCGAAGAGGCCCAGACGTCCGAGGTCGTCTCGTCCGATGCGTTCGGCGCCCGCTTCGCGGAGAAGATCACCGCGACCGCCACCACCAACCCGTTCTGGCAGTTCCCCCAGTACGCGCAGATCGAGACCGCCATCGCCGACCGCGTGCAGGCCGTGCTCGTGGGCCAGCAGAGCGCCAAGGACGCCATGTCCCAGGCCGGCGACGAAGCGCAGAAGCTGCTGGGCTGAGGCCGCCGCCATGTCCTTCCGCTTGAAGACCGGCGCCGCCGTCGCCGCCGTGGTCGCCGCCGTCGCGCTCGCCGTGCCCGCACAGGCCGACGTCACGACCACCACCGTCGAGACCCTGCCCGTCACGGTCGACAGCTCCAACCAGTCCGGCTGGTGGAACCCGCTCGTCGTCGTCGGCGACCGCACCTTCTTCGCCTACAACGTGCCGGGCTCGGTCGCCGCGAAGCACCGGGTGAACGTCGCCGTGCGCGCCGCGGACGGCACGTGGACCTCGGGGTGCCTGAAGCTCGCGACGGGCGTCTGCGCCGAGTACGACGACGACAACGGCCACAACCAGCCGTCGCTCGCCGTCGACGGGAACGGACACATCCACGCGTTCGTGTCGATGCACCACGAGCCCTGGAAGTACTTCCGCTCCACGACGCCGTTCGACGTCACCTCGCTCGTCGACGTCAGCGCCGAGATGCCCGACGCCGGTGCCGCGATCTCGTACCCGGTGACCGCCCAGGGCGCGGACGGGGACGTATGGCTCATGGTCCGCGTCGGCGCCGACCCGCAGGCCCGCAGGGACGGCGTGCTGTACCACTACGATCCCGCCGTCGGCACGTGGGCCCGCGAGACCGTGATCGCCGCCGCCGTCAACCACTCCTTCTACCCGGACGACCTCGAGGTCGATGCCGACGGCAGGGTGCACGTGCTGTGGGAGTGGGGGCCCTGGCCCGCCGATCCCTACCGTCACCTCGGCTCGTACGCGGTGTACGACCCGGCCACGGGCGGCTTCCGCGACGTCGCCGGCCAGGCCCTGCCCACCCCGATCCGTCCGGACACCCCCGGGGCGGTCGTGTGGCGCGGGTACGAGCAGGGCGAGACCATCGGCGACGCCGTGCCCGCCGTGCAGACCGCGAAGATGGCGATCGCCGACGGCGCGCTGGTCGGTGTCACCTACCGCTACGCCGACACGACCGAGAACGACTTCGACGTGCGCTGGGCCACCTGGAACGGCTCGGCCTGGACGAGCGAGACCCTCGTGGACACCGGCGCCCTCGGCAGCGGCGTGCAGACGATCGCCGCGCTGGACACCACGACCGCGGGCTCCGAGACCCGTGTCTACGCCGTGGTGTCGGTGCAGGACTGCGGAGTGACCCGCACGCAGACGGTGCTGCTGTCGCACACGTCCGGCGCGTCAGGCTGGGCGGTCGAGGCCGTCGGCGACCCGGTCACCGGGCAGCAGCGCCTCCGGGCGGCCACGCGCGATGACGGCACCGATGTGGTGTACCTGAGCGCACCCGCGGTTCCGGGCGGCGGCACCCTCCGCCACGCCGAGGTGCCGCGCGACGGGCAGCAGGGCGGCACCTCCCTCGCCGCGATCGTGTCCGCCCTGCGCGGCGACGCCGGTGGCTGCACGGACACGGGCTCGTGACCACCGCCGCCTCCGCAGCCGCCCTCTGAGCGGCACCCCTCTCCCCACCCCCGAAAGGACCCCCATGCGCACCCAGACCGTCGAAGCCGACATCATCGTCGTCGGCGGCGGCCTCGCCGGAGTGAGCGCCGCCGTCGCGGCCGCTCGCCTCGGCCGACGTACCGTGCTGATCAACAACCGGCCGGTGCTCGGCGGCAACTCCTCGTCGGAGGTGCGGGTGTGGGTGTGCGGGGCGACCGCGCACGGCAATCAGCGCTGGGCGCGCGAGACCGGGATCATCGGCGAGATGTACCGCGAGAACCAGTACCGCAATCCCGAGGGCAACCCGGTGTACTGGGACGACGTGGTGCTCGACATCGTGCGCCGGGAGCCCCACCTCACCCTCTTCCTCAACACCGAGGTGCTCGAGGCCGAGGCCACCGGACCCGACGACGCCCGTCGGGTCCGGTCGGTCACCGGGTGGACGATGGGCTCGGAGATCCGCACGGTGTTCCGTGCACCGCTGTTCATCGACTGCACGGGCGACGGCCTGGTGGGGCGCCTGGTCGGTGCGCGGCACCGGCTCGGCAAGGAGAGCAGGAGCGAGTTCGGCGAGGACTGGGCCCCCGAGCAGCCGGTGCGGGAGTTCCTCGGCTCGACGCTGCTGTTCTACACGAAGGACCTCGGGCACCCGGTCAAGTACGTCGCCCCCGAGAGCGCGAAGGACATCTCGACGACGCCGATCCCGTCCTCCCGCATCATCCGCAGCGGCGACAGCGGCGCCCACTACTGGTGGATCGAATGGGGTGGCACGCTCGACATCGTCGACGACAACGAGGCGATCCGCGACGAGCTGCGCTCGGTGATCCTGGGCATCTGGGACCACATCAAGAACTCCGGCGAGTTCGACGCCGACACCCTCACCCTGGAGTGGATCGGGAACATCCCCGGCAAGCGCGAGTACCGCCGCTTCATCGGCGACTACACGCTGCGCCAGCAGGACATCCTGGAGCAGACGTCGTTCGACGACGGCATCGCGTTCGGCGGCTGGTCCATCGACCTGCACCCCGCCGAGGGCATGTACGCGACGGGCGCTGGCGCGGTGCAGCGCTTCTCCGACGGGGTGTTCGAGATCCCGTTCCGGTCGCTGTACTCCGTCAACGTCGACAACCTGCTCATGGCCGGTCGCGACATCTCCGCGACGCACATCGCGTTCGGGGCCGCGCGGGTCATGGCCACCTGCGCCGCGATGGGTGAGGCCGCGGGCACCGCCGCCGCCCTCTGCTATGCGTTCGACGCCACCCCGCGCGAGCTGTACGAGCAGCACCGCGCGGAGCTGCGCCAGACGCTGCTGCGCGCCGACGCCAGCCTCATCGGCGTCGCCAACGAGGACGACTCCGACCTCGCCCGCACCGCGGCCGTGACCGCCTCCAGCACGCTGCGCACCATCGGCACCGCGGCGAGCGCCACCGCGGACGCCGTCCCGCACGCGCTCGTCGAAGACCTCGGCATCGTGGTTCCGGTGCATCCGCGACTGGAGACGACCGAGCTCCTGCTCTCCGCCGAGGCCGACACGCAGGTCACCGTCGAGGTGTGGTCGACGGGTCGCCCGCAGAACGTCGTGCCCGCGCGGCTCGAGCACCGCACCGTGGTGGAGGTTCCGGCCGGCGGACCCTCGTGGGTGCGCGCGGACACCCCGTTCGCCCCGGACGAGCCCCAGAACGCGATCGTCGTGGTGAGGGCCGCCCCTGGCGTGCACGCGCACCTGACGTCTCCGCTGCCGCCCGGCGTGCTCACGCTGGTGCACCGCGTCGACAACGACGACCGCAACGTCGAGGTCGACCGCGACGGCCTGCTGGTGCAGTGGCCGACGAAGCCCCTGCGCGGACGCAGCCCCGTGTTCCGCACGAGCCCGCCCTCGGAGGCGCTGGCCCCGGAGCGGGCGACGTCGGGGTACAACCGGCCCTTCGGCGGACCCCACCTGTGGGCGTCGGACCCCGCGGCGGACGGGCCCGCCTGGCTCCGGCTGGACTGGGAGCACCCCGTCGAAGCCGCGGAGGTGCGCCTGGTGTTCGACGACGACGTCGACCTCGAGCTCAACACGCTGCACCACCACCGCAGCCCAGACGAGGTGATGCCGCCGCTCGTGCGCGACTACCGCGTCGAGGTGCAGGCTCCCGGTGCGGACGAGTGGCGCGTGGTCGCCGAGGAGCACGACAACCGCCATCGACTGCGGGTGCACCCGCTCCCCGCCGACCTCGGGCCGTTCACCGCGGCGCGCCTCGTGGTGGAGCGCACGAACGGCGCCGCGGAGGCCAGGGTCGTCGCGTTCCGGGTGCAATCGTGACGGAGAGCGCTAACGTGAAGGGCATCCGCCGGCACGGCGGCGACCGTCGTCCCTCCAGGAGGCCGCAGGTGACCACCTCGCCCGGCGGCCGCGTGCTCCCCGCCGCGCGCGCCACCCGTACGGGCCTCATCGCGCTCGCGGTGCCGCACCTGGAGGAGCCCTACTTCGCCGAGCTGGGGTCGCGCATCGTGCGCGCCGCCGATGAGCGCGGTCTCGCCGTGCTCATCGTCCAGACCGAGGGCGACCACGGCCGCGAGATCGACGTCGCGAACGGTGTGGGGCTCCCGCCGATCGACGGTCTCATCCACATCCCGCGCTCCCTCACGGTGGCCGACCTCACCCGCCGCACGTCGCCGGGCCCGCTCGTGCTGCTGGGCGAGCACATCCAGGTGAGCCCGTTCACGCACGTGACGATCGACAACCGCGCGGCGGCGTTCACGGCCACCGAGCATCTCCTGGCGGTCGGCTGCCGTCGCATCGGCTTCGTCGGGCGCCGTGACGCGCGCCCCTCGGATGCGGCGGACCGGCGGCACACCGGATACCTGGAGGCCCTCGCGGCCGCGGGGCTTCCCGCCGACCCCGTCCTCACCGCGCAGGTCGATGCGTTCACGGCGGAGGAGGGCGAGCGGGTGGCGGGCGCCATGGCCGCCGCGATCTCCGACCTCGACGGCCTCGTGTGCTCGAACGACTCGGTGGCCCTCGGCGCTCTCGCTGCCCTGCAGGCGCGAGGGCGACGGGTGCCGGCCGATGTCGCGGTGGTGGGGATCGACGACATCCGCGCCGCGCGCTTCGCGGTCCCCGCGCTCACGACGATCGCCCCCGACCACGAGAAGCTCGTCGATGCCGCGTTCACCGAGCTGGAGCGTCAGATCGCCGCCCCGCCCGGAGCCGACCTCCCGGTGCGGCACGTGACCGTCGATGCCCGGCTCGTCCGTCGGGCGAGCACGGCTCGATGACCGTCGCGGACTCAGTCCGCCAGGGCCGTGGCGAGCGCCCGCTCGTCGCCGGCGTCGCGCGGCGCGACGTGCAGGGTCCCGACGTGGGCGTCGAGCGCCTCCCTGGCCGCGTCGTCGAGCCCGTCGTCGGTGATGAGACGGTCGATGTCGCTGAGGTCGGCCACCGTCGTGAGACCGACCACCCCCCAGCGGTCGTGCTCGGCGAGCACGACGACCTCGCGGCCGGCGGCCATGAGCGCGCGGTTCGTCTCGGCCTCGAGCAGGTTCATCGTGGTCATGCCCGCCTGCACGTCGAGGCCGTGCGCGTCGAGGAAGACGAGGTCGCAGTGCAGGTGCTCGAGCGCGCGCACGGCCACGGGGCCGACGAGGGCCTGCGACGGCGTGCGGACGCCGCCGGTGAGCACGACGGTCTGCGTGTAGGGCGCGTCGGCGCGTTCGGGCGGCGAGAAGAGGTCGGACACCGGGAGCGCGTTGGTGACGACCGTGAGCTCGGGGACCTGCACGAGCGCGCGGGCCAGGGCGAGCGCGGTGGCTCCCCCGGAGATGCCGACGGCCATGCCGGGCTCCACGAGCGCGGCATGGCCGTCG
>NZ_SSDM01000221.1:0-14386 GCF_004794375.1 Microbacterium sp. K35
TACACCCGCACCCTCCTCGGCGCCGCCCCCGAGCCCGAGAACCTCGGCCGTCTTCGCGATGAGGTGCGTGCGGAGCTCGCGGGACGGTGATCCGGGTCCGAGCCGTATGGGTGGGGCCCGCGCCTCGGGCTAGACTGAAGCCACAATCGAAGACAGGCCGAACGACCCACGCGGGAGAGCCCCGGCGCACGCAGCCGGGCACCGAAGGAGCAAGCCTCCCCGCCAATCTCTCAGGTACGCGTACCGCGGGGGTCCGGCCGCTCTGAAAAGCGATCCCGAGCTGTCGGGGATCCGCCGACGGTGAAAGCCCGCGTGCTCGTGCGGGCGAAGCTCTCAGGCCCATGACAGAGGGGGAGTTCCCTGGAACGGCAATGCCGCCGTTCCGCCCGACCCAGCCCGGGAGAACTCCATGTCCGACCCCCGCTTCACCCCGCTGCGCGAGCGCCACGAGGCCCTCGGCGCATCCTTCACCGACTTCGGCGGCTGGCAGATGCCGGTGCGCTACACGTCCGACCTCGCCGAGCACCACGCCGTGCGCCAGGCGGCGGGCATCTTCGACATCTCGCACATGGCCGAGTTCACCGTGCGCGGAGGGGACGCGGGTGCCTTCCTCGACTACGCACTGGCCGGACGGCTGTCGGCTCTCGCGGTCGGCAAGGCGAAGTACTCGCTGCTGCTCACGCCCGAGGGCGGCATCGTCGACGACGTGATCGTGTACCGGCTCGCCGACGACGACTACCTGATCATCTCCAACGCCGGCAACCGTGACGCCGTCCGTGGTGCGCTCGCGGACCGGGTCGCGCACTCCGGGGTCGAGCAGGTCGAGGTCGCCGACGTGTCCGACGACTACGCCCTCATCGCGGTGCAGGGTCCGCGCGCCGAGGAGATCCTCGCCGCGACGGCCGGTATCGGCGAGGTGAGCGTGCCGTGGGCCGAGCAGCGCTACTACGCCTGGGCGTCCGCGACGTTCGCGGGGCAGCCGCTGCTCCTCGCCCGCACCGGCTACACGGGCGAGGACGGCTTCGAGCTTCTGGTGCCGGCGGCTCACGCGGCCGCGCTGTGGGATGCCGTGCTCACCGCCGGGACGCCCCTGGGCCTGGTACCGGCGGGCCTCGCGGCGCGCGACACGCTCCGGCTCGAGGCCGGGATGCCCCTGTACGGCCATGAGCTGAGCCTGGACACGTCGCCCGCGCAGGCGGGCCTCGGTCGCGTGGTGGTCGCCGCGAAGGAGCGCTTCGTCGGCAAGGACGCCCCCGCCCCGGCGGCCAACGCGCGCGTCCTGGTCGGACTGACCGCCGAGGGTCGCCGCGCGGGCCGCGCCGGCTACGCGGTGGTCGACGCCGACGGTGCCCCGCTGGGGGAGATCACCAGCGGCGCCCTGAGCCCGACGCTGGGTCATCCGATCGCGATGGCCTACGTCGACCCTTCTTCCGCGGAAGAGGGAACCGCAGTATTCCTTGATGTGCGGGGGACCCGTATCCCCGCGACCGTGACCGCCCTGCCTTTCTACCGGAGGAACTCATGACCGACCTCAGCGCACTCCGCTACACCGACGAGCACGAGTGGATCGCCGGTGACGGCGACACCGTGACCATTGGCATCACCGACTACGCCGCCGAGAAGCTGGGCGACGTGGTGTTCGTCGAGCTCCCCGCCGTCGGCACCGAGATCACCGCCGGCTCCGTGGTGGGCGAGATCGAGTCGACCAAGTCGGTCGGCGAGCTCTACGCCCCGGTGGCCGGCACGGTCGTCGAGATCAACGACGCCGTGGTCGACGACCCGTCGCTGGTGAACGCCGAGCCCTTCGAGGGCGGCTGGCTGCTCAAGGTCTCGGTCGCCGCCGGCGCCCTGGACGGACTGCTCGACCGCGACGCCTACGTCGCACTCACGGAGGGCTGAGACACACGTGGTTGCTTTCGCCGATCGTCACATCGGACCCACCGAGGCCGCACAGCGCACGATGCTCGACGCGCTCGGGCTCGGCGGCGCGGAGGACGGGCCCACCAGCCCGGTCGAGACGCTCATGCGCCAGGCCGTCCCCGCCTCGATCTACACGGGGCCGGAGGCCGCGGTCGCGGAGTCGCGCATCCCCGCCGCCGCGAGCGAGACCGAGGCCCTGGCCGAGCTGCGGGCGCTCGCGTCGCGCAACACGGTCCGCCGCGCGATGATCGGCCTCGGGTACTACGGCACCATCACGCCCCAGGTGATCCAGCGCAACGTGCTGGAGAACCCCTCCTGGTACACGGCTTACACGCCGTACCAGCCCGAGATCTCGCAGGGGCGCCTGGAGGCGCTCATCAACTTCCAGACCATGGTCGCCGAGCTCACCGGCCTCAGCACCGCGAACGCGTCGATGCTCGACGAGTCCACGGCCGTGGTCGAGGGGATGCTGCTCGCGCGGCGGGCCTCGAAGTCCTCGTCGAACGTGTTCGTGGTCGACGCCGACGCGCTGCCGCAGACCAGGGCCATGCTCGCGTCCCGCGCGGACGCCCTCGGCGTCGAGCTCGTGACGGTCGACCTCGCGGCGGGCGAGGAGCTGCCGGACGAGCTGTTCGGCGTGTTCGTGCAGTACCCCGGCGCGTCCGGTCGCGTGTGGGATCCGACGGCGGTGTTCGAGGCCGCGCACCTTGCGGGTGGTCTCGCCGTGGCCGCGGCCGACCTGCTGGCGCTCACACTGCTCACGGCCCCGGGGACGATGGGTGCCGACGTCGCGGTCGGCACCACGCAGCGCTTCGGCGTGCCGATGGGCTTCGGCGGACCGCACGCCGGCTACATGGCGGTGCGCTCCGGCCTCGAGCGCCAGCTGCCGGGGCGACTGGTCGGGGTGTCGGTCGATGCCGACGGCAAGCCCGCGTACCGGCTCTCGCTGCAGACGCGCGAGCAGCACATCCGCCGGGAGAAGGCCACGTCCAACATCTGCACGGCGCAGGTGCTGCTCGCGGTCATGGCTTCGATGTACGCGGTGTACCACGGCCCCGACGGGCTGCGCTCGATCGCCCAGGGCGTCGCCGGCAAGGCCACCCTGTTGCGTGACTGGCTGGTCGAGGCGGGGGCCGAGGTCGTGCACGAGCACTTCTTCGACACGCTCACGGTGCGGGTGCCTGGCGCCGCGGCGGAGCATGCCGCCCGCGCGCGCGAGGAGCACGGCATCCTGCTGCGGGTCGCCGACGCCGACACGATCGGTGTCGCGGTGGACGAGACGACGACGTTCACCGACCTGCACCGCGTGGCGCTGGTGTTCGGCGGGCCGACGGAGCGGGCGTTCGCGTTCGTCGCGGGTGTCTCGGTCGCGCTGCCGGAGGCTCTCCGCCGCGCGGACGAGTACCTCACGCACCCGGTGTTCCACGCGCACCGCAGCGAGACCGCGATGATGCGCTACCTCAAGAGCCTGTCCGACCGCGACTACGCGCTCGATCGCGGCATGATCCCGCTCGGCTCGTGCACCATGAAGCTGAACGCGGCGACCGAGATGGCGGCGATCACGTGGCCCGAGTTCGCCGGCATCCACCCGTTCGCCCCGGCGGACGACGTGCAGGGCTATCTCGAACTGATCGATCAGCTCGAGAGCTGGCTCGCCGAGATCACCGGCTACGACGCGGTGTCGCTGCAGCCGAACGCGGGGTCGCAGGGCGAGCTCGCCGGCCTGCTCGCGATCCGCGGCTACCACCACGCGAACGGCGACGCGCACCGCACGGTGTGCCTCATCCCGTCGTCGGCGCACGGCACGAACGCTGCGTCTGCCGTGCTGGCGGGCATGAAGGTCGTGGTCGTGGCCAGCGATGCGCTCGGCAACGTCGACCTCGACGACCTCCGCGCCAAGATCGCGCAGCACGCCGATGAGCTCGCTGCGCTGATGATCACGTACCCCTCGACGCACGGGGTGTACGAGGAGCAGGTGGTCGAGATCACGACGGCGGTGCACGAGGCCGGCGGTCAGGTGTACGTCGACGGCGCGAACCTCAACGCGCTGCTCGGCTACGCGCGCTTCGGTGACCTGGGCGGCGACGTCTCGCACCTCAACCTGCACAAGACGTTCGCGATCCCGCACGGCGGGGGTGGCCCCGGCATCGGCCCGGTCGCGGCGAAGGCGCACCTGGCCCCGTACCTGCCCTCGCACCCGCTGGCACAGCGCGCCGAGCATTTCGGCGGCTACACGTTCGACGGTGCGGTCATCTCGGCGGCCCCCTACGGTTCCGCGGGCATCCTGCCGATCTCCTGGGCCTACGTGCGCATGATGGGAGCCGACGGGCTGCGCCGGGCGACCGCAGCGGCCGTGCTCTCGGCGAACTACATCGCGGAGCGGCTCGGCTCGCACTTCCCCGTGCTCTACACGGGCGAGAACGGCCGGGTCGCGCACGAGTGCATCCTCGACCTGCGTCCGCTCAAGGAGGCCACGGGCATCACGGTCGACGACGTCGCCAAGCGCCTCATCGACTACGGGTTCCACGCGCCGACGATGTCGTTCCCGGTCGCCGGCACCCTGATGGTGGAGCCGACCGAGTCGGAGGACCTCGACGAGATCGAGCGGTTCATCGAGGCCATGATCATGATCAAGGCCGAGGCCGACGCGGTGGCCGCCGGACGCTGGCCGGCCGACGACAACCCGCTCGTGCACGCACCGCACACCGCGGTGTCGCTCATCGCGGGGGAGTGGACGCACGCCTATACGCGCGAGGAGGCGGCCTACCCGGTGCGCTCGCTCGTGGCCGCCAAGTACTGGCCGCCGGTGCGCCGGATCGACCAGGCGTACGGCGACCGCAACCTGGTGTGCGCGTGCCCGCCGGTGGAGGCGTTCGCCTGAGCCACGAGGGATCCGCGGACGGCGTCGCGACCACTTCCGGGTGGCGCGGCGCCGTCCGCGTCTCCCCATGTTTCGCGCGTGTGACGATTGGTCACCACTCAGTAACAGTTCGTTAGCCGAGTGCGTCGGCGGGCGGACTCGCGGGTTACGCTCAGGTATCCCTGCGTGCTCGACGATGCGCACGCAGAATTCCCACGTCCACAGGAGGACACAAAGTGAAGCGCAACAAGATCGCCCTGGCGGGCGTCGCGCTGTTCGCGGGTGGCGCTCTGGCGCTCGCGGGCTGCGCGGGCGGATCCGGCAACACCGGTGACGGCGGCAACGGTGGGGCCAAGGCCGACCCGGATGCCATCATCACGACGAACGGCTCGGAGCCGGAGAACCCGCTGATCCCGACCAACACGAACGAGGTCGGTGGCGGCAAGATCCTCGACGAGATCTTCGCCGGGCTCGTCTACTACGACGCCGAGGGCAAGCCGGTCAACGACATGGCCGAGGAGATCACCACGGAGGACCCGCAGCACCTCACCGTGAAGCTGAAGGAGGGCCAGACCTTCTCCAACGGCGAAGAGGTCACCGCCGACAACTTCATCAAGGCGTGGAACTACGGCGCACAGGCGGAGAACGCCCACCTCTCGAGCTACTTCTTCGAAGACATCGAGGGCTTCCAGAACACCCCCGACGTATACGGCGCTCAGGGCGACATGTCCGGTCTCCAGCAGGTCGACGACTACACGTTCACGATCACGCTGAACAAGCCGGCCGCCGACTTCGCGCTGCGCCTCGGCTACTCGGCCTACTACCCGCTGCCCGACGTCGCGTTCGAGGACATCGACGCGTTCGGTGAGAACCCGATCGGCAACGGCCCGTACAAGCTCGACGGTGAGGGCGCCTGGCAGCACGACGTGCAGATCGACCTGGTCCGCAACGACGACTACGACGGCGGTCGCAAGGCCAAGAACGGCGGCCTGTCGATCATCTTCTACGCGACGCAGGACGCGGCCTACGCCGACCTGCAGGGCAACAAGGTCGACGTCATCGACGTCATCCCGTCCGTGTCGCTGCCGACCTTCCAGGACGACCTGGGCGACCGCGCGGTGAACCAGCCGTCGGCCGTCTTCCAGTCGTTCACGATCGGTCAGTTCCTGCCGCACTTCTCCGGCGAAGAGGGCATCCTCCGTCGTCAGGCCATCTCGATGGCGTTCGACCGCGACCAGATCACCGACAAGATCTTCTTCGGCACCCGCACCACGGCCTCCGACTTCACGTCGCCGGTCATCGACGGCTGGTCCGACTCGATCAAGGGCAACGAGGTCCTGAAGTACGACCCCGAGAAGGCCAAGGAGCTGTGGGCCGAGGCCGACGCCATCTCCCCGTGGGAGGGCGAGTTCAAGATCGCCTACAACACCGACGGTGGCCACCAGGAGTGGGTCGACGCCGTGACCAACGCGATCTCCAACACGCTGGGCATCGAGGCGTCGGGCGACCCGTACCCGACCTTCTCGGTCATCCGCGAGGAGATCAACAACAACAGCATCAAGACCGCTGCCCGTTCGGGTTGGCAGGCCGACTACCCCGGTCTGTACAACTTCCTCGGCCCGCTCTACGCGACCAACGCCGGTTCCAACGACGGTGACTACTCGAACCCCGAATTCGACGCGCTGATCGCCGAGGGCATCAGCAACACCGACACCGCGGCTCAGGTCGAGGAGTTCACCAAGGCGCAGGAGATCCTGTTCAACGATCTCCCCGCGATCCCGCTGTGGTACTCCAACGTGACCGGTGGTTACGCCGACACGGTCGACAACGTCACGTTCGGCTGGAACTCGGTCCCGCTGTACTACGAGATCACGAAGGCTGCCGAATAGGCCTGACGGAGCTCGCACCCGCGAGGCGGTGACGGTTTCCGTCACCGCCTCGTCGGGTGCTCCCGTTCGGTCTGTTCGCGCCCTCCCGAAAGGGACTGCGGATGCCCAGCTATATCATCAGACGTCTTCTCCAGGTGATCCCCGTGTTCTTCGGGGCCACCCTGCTCATCTACTTCCTCGTGTTCGCCATGCCGGGCGACCCGATCCTGGCTCTGTTCGGCGATCGCACGCCCAATGAGGCTCTCGTCAACGCCCTGCGCGAGGAGTACCACCTCAACGAGCCGTTCCTGGTCCAGTACTGGTACTACATCACCGGTGTCTTCCAGGGTGACCTCGGCACGACCTTCTCCGGTCGCCCGGTCTCCGCGGTGCTCGTCGACACGCTTCCGGTCACCGGCCGGCTCGCCGTCATGGCGATCGGGATCGAGTTCACGCTCGCGATCACGATCGGCACGATCTCGGCGCTGCGCAAGGGCAAGCTGTTCGACACGACCGCCCTGCTGGTCGCGCTCGTCGCCCTGGCGATCCCGATCTTCGTGCTGTGCTTCCTGGCCCAGTACTTCCTGGCGATCCAGTGGGGCTGGTTCAGCCCGACCGTCGGCTCCGACAACGACTGGGGCGGCCTCTGGCTCCCCGCCCTCGTGCTCGGGTTCAGCCTCTTCGCCGTCAGCATGCGCCTGATGCGCAGCTCGGTGATCGACACCCTCAACCAGGACTGGGTGCGCACGGCGTACAGCAAGGGACTCTCGCGCACCCGCGTGATCCCGGTGCACGTGCTGCGCAACTCCCTGCTCCCGGTCATCACCAACTCCGCCACGAACTTCGGCGTGCTCCTCGTGGGCGCGACCGTGACCGAGGGGATCTTCAACATCCCCGGTGTCGGCAACACGCTCTACCAGGCGGCGATCCGCGGTGAGGGGCCCACCGTGGTCTCCTTCGTCACGGTGTTCGTGATCCTGTACGTGCTGGTGAACCTTGTCATCGACCTGCTCTACGGTCTGCTCGACCCGAGGATCCGCTATGTCTGACCCCACCACGCAGAAGCACTACGTCGCCCCGGTCGAGACCGAGTCGATCGCCATCGACGCGGTGCGCGTCGCCGAGAAGCCCAGCAACCTGTGGCGCGACGCGTGGCGCGACCTGCGCCGTCGCCCGATGTTCTGGTTCTCGGTGCTGCTCGCCGCGCTGTTCATCGTCATGTCGTTCTGGCCGACCCTGTTCACGCAGGTCAACCCGCGCGTGTGCGACCTGATGAACAGCAACGAGGGCCCGACGCCCGGCCACCCGCTCGGGTTCAACTTCCAGGGCTGCGACATCTACGCCCGCGTCGTCTGGGGCGCCCAGACGTCGCTGTCGGTCGGTCTCATCGCCACCGTGATCTCCGCGGTGCTCGGCCTCATCATGGGTGCGCTGGCCGGTTTCTACGGCGGCTGGATCGACGCGCTGCTGTCCCGCATCGGCGACATCTTCTTCGCGATCCCGTACATCCTGGCCGCCTTGGTCGTGATGACGGTGCTCTCGGACTATCGCTCGGTGTGGACGCTCGCGCTCGCGATCGGTGGCTTCTCCTGGGCGTCCACGGCACGCGTCGTGCGCGCTGAGATCCTCCGGGTGCGGCAGGCGGACTTCGTCATGGCGTCGCGCTCGCTGGGCCAGTCCCGGTTCAAGACGCTGCTGACCCACGTGATCCCCAACGGCATCGCGCCGCTGCTGGTCGTGTCGACCCTGGGACTCGCCGCGGCGATCGTGGCGGAGGCGACCCTGTCGTTCCTCGGTGTCGGACTCGGCGGCACGGTGGTGTCGTGGGGTAACGACATCAGCCAGGCACAGGCGGCTCTGCGCATCGCCCCGATGTCGCTCATCTATCCATCGATCGCGCTCACCCTCGCGGTGCTCGCGTTCGTCGGCCTCGGCGAGCTCATCCGAGACGCCCTCGACCCGAAGGCGAGGGCCCGCCGATGAGCGACCACAACGCCGCCCAGATCCCGCTGCTGAGTGTCCGCGACCTCAAGGTCGCGTTCCGTTCGCAGGAGGGGATGCGCGAGGTCCTGCACGGTGTCACGTTCGACGTGTTCCCCGGCGAGACCGTCGCGATCGTGGGGGAGTCCGGCTCGGGCAAGTCCACCACGGCCACGGCCATCGTCGACCTGCTGCCGGGGACCGGAAAGGTCACCGGAGGATCGATCACGCTCGAGGGCCGTCCGCTCACGGGCCTGAGCCGACGCGACATCGAGGCGGTGCGCGGTCGCGACATCGGCTTCGTGCCGCAGGACCCCATGTCGAGCCTCAACCCGGTGTGGAGCATCGGCTTCCAGGTCAAGGAGGCCGTGCGCGCCAACGGCATCGCCCAGGGGCGTGCCGCTGTCAAGGCACGCACGATCGAGGTGCTGCAGCAGGCGGGTCTGGCCGATGCCGAGCGACGGCTGCACCAGTATCCGCACCAGTTCTCCGGCGGGATGCGCCAGCGCGCGCTGATCGGCATCGGTCTCGCGGCCGACCCGAAGCTCCTGATCGCCGACGAGCCGACCTCGGCCCTCGACGTGACGGTGCAGCGGGTCATCCTCGATCACATGGCCTCTCTCACGCGGGACAAGGGCACCTCGGTGCTCCTGATCACGCACGACCTCGGTCTCGCGGCCGAGCGCGCGGAGAAGATCATCGTGATGAACGGCGGCAACATCGTCGAGGCGGGGCCGAGCCGTCAGATCCTGGAGAACCCGCAGCACCCGTACACCAAGCGGCTGGTGGCCGCGGCGCCCAGTGTGGCGTCGCAGCGCATCCAGGCGGTCGTGGAGGATCGGGGGATCGAGACGCTCGAGGACCTCGCGGACATCCCGCCGACCGTCCGGGTGGCCGGTCTGACGAAGGACTACAAGATCCGCCAGGGCAACTTCCGCAGCGAGGCCTTCCGGGCGGTGGACGACGTGTCGTTCGAGATCCCGCGCGGCAAGACGCTCGCACTGGTCGGGGAGTCCGGATCGGGCAAGTCCACGGTCGCGAAGATGGTGCTCAAGCTCGAGGATCCGACCGCCGGCACGATCGAGATCGACGGCCAGGACGTGTCGGGGCTCTCGAACGCGCAGGCGTTCGGGCTCCGTCGCCGGATGCAGCCGGTGTTCCAGGACCCGTACGGCTCGCTCGACCCGCTGCGCAACATCGGCAACACGATCGCCGAGCCGCTGCAGATCCACGGCGTCGGCGACCGCGCCTCGCAGCGGGCGCGCGTGGAGGAGCTGCTGGAGCAGGTCGCCCTGCCCCAGTCCCTCGCCACGCGATACCCGAACGAGCTGTCGGGCGGTCAGCGGCAGCGCGTGGCGATCGCTCGTGCACTCGCGCTCAAGCCCGACATCATCGTGCTCGACGAGGCGGTGTCGGCGCTCGACGTGCTGGTGCAGGACCAGATCCTGAAGCTGCTCGCCGACCTGCAGTCCGAGCTCGACCTGACGTACCTGTTCATCACCCACGACCTCGCGGTCGTGCGGGTCTCCAGCGACCTGGTGTGTGTGATGGAGAAGGGCCGCGTGGTGGAGCAGGGCACGGTCGACGAGATCTTCGCGAATCCGCAGGAGGAGTACACGGAGCGCCTGCTGCAGGCGATCCCGGGTGCGTCGATCCCTCTCGGCGGCCACTGAGCGTGGCATCGCCGGCACAGCCCGAGGACGCACGGACCTACCGTGCGTCCTCGGGCACCGTCATCCTCGTGCTCAGCGTGCTGCTGGTGCTGTTCCTGCTGGGGGACACGGTCGTCAACGGCAGCATCGTGCAGGCGCTGCTGATCGCTCCGTGGATGCTCCTCGCCCTGTGGATCGTGTACGAGATCAGCTTCGTGTCGCACGTGCGGGTGGACGCGCACGGGGCGACCGTGCAGAACCTCCTGCGCCGGACGAGCTTCGGCTGGGGGCACGTGCGCGACATCGACCTGCGCTGGCAGCTCGAGTTCGCGCTCGACGACGGCCGCACGCTCACCTCCTGGGGTGGCCCGGCCCGCGCCCGCCCGCCCCGTCAGCGTCGTGACGAGGACGCGGAGCCGCGGGTGCCCTCCGGGTTGCGGGCCCTCACCGACATCCGCGACCGCTGGTCGGAGGCGGCGGCTGCCGACGCGCCCATCCGTCGCACGTGGGACGGCCCCGCGCTGATCGCGCTCGCGGTGATCGTGCTGTGGGCCGCCGCCGCGCTCGTCGTGGTCAACCTCGGCTGAGCACCCGGCGCACCGGGCTCACCCGGGCAGCCCGAACAGCTCCGGCCAGGTGGCGGCCGCCCACGGGTAGCCGACGAACACGGTCGCGTCGATGAGGAAGTGCGCCACCAGGAACGGCAGCAGTCGTCCCGTCCGCTGGTACAGCCACCCGAACAGCAGCCCCATCGCGAGGTTGCCGACGAACGCCCCCGGCCCCTGGTACAGGTGGTAGGTCGCGCGGAGCACGGAGGTGGCGACGATGATCGTCCACGGCGACCAGCCGAGCTGCCGCAGCCGCGCGAAGAGGTAGCCGAGCACCACGAACTCCTCCTGCAGGGAGGCGCGGGCCGCCGCGAGCAGCAGGATCGGCACGGTCCACCAGTGGGCGTCGAGTCCCGCGGGGTTCACGGCCACGAACAGGCCGGCCGCCCGGCCGCCGAGGTAGAGCGCGAGGCCCGGCACGCCGATCGCCACCACGAGCAGCACGCCGCGGGCCACGTCGACGCCGATGCGGGTGCCGTCGAGCCCGAGCCGCCCGAGGTGCGGTCGTCGGCGCTGCCACAGCAGGAAGCACACCAGCACCACGGGCACGAGCGAGAAGCCGATCGAGAGCAGCTGATAGACGAGGTCGAACACCTCGCGGTCGCTGCGGGACGGGTTGAGCGTCGCGGTCTGGTCGGCCAGGGGCACGTCGTCGGTCAGGCGGTAGGCCAGCTGCACGATCGCGTAGACCGCCGACTGCCCGAGCCCCAGGGCCAGCACGATCGCGATCTCCCACCACAGGCGCGCACGGCCCTCGCGGCGCGAGGACATCGGGGGAGCGGGGGTCACGAAGTCGATGCTACGACGTGCCTCGGAGATCCGATCCGGCGCGTACGTTATCCTGGAACGTCGGCTTCCCGGCGCAACCCCACACTCTTTGAGGACCCTTGTATGGCGCACGCCCTCCGCTCTGACCTCCGCAACGTCGCAATCGTCGCCCACGTCGACCACGGCAAGACCACGCTCGTCGACGCGATGCTCCGCCAGACGGGCTCCTTCGGCGAACACTCGCACGTCGAGGAGCGGGCGATGGACTCGAACGACCTCGAGCGCGAGAAGGGCATCACGATCCTCGCCAAGAACACGGCGATCACCTACAAGGGCAAGCACGCCGACGGCAAGGAGATCACGATCAACGTGATCGACACGCCCGGCCACGCCGACTTCGGCGGCGAGGTCGAGCGCGGCCTGTCCATGGTCGACGGTGTCGTGCTGCTCGTCGACGCGAGCGAGGGCCCGCTGCCGCAGACCCGCTTCGTGCTGCGCAAGGCCCTCGAGGCCAAGCTGCCTGTGATCCTGCTGGTCAACAAGACCGACCGCCCAGACGCCCGCATCGCCGAGGTCGAGGAGGAGGCGCACGACCTGCTGCTGGGTCTCGCGTCCGACCTGGTCGACGACGTGCCCGATCTCGATGTCGACGCGCTGCTCGACGTTCCGGTCGTGTACGCCTCCGGCCGTGCCGGCGCCGCCTCGCAGAACCGTCCCGCCGACGGGTCGCTGCCCGACAACGACGACCTGGAGCCGCTGTTCGAGGCGATCCTCGAGCACGTGCCCGCGCCGTCCTATGACGACGAGGCGCCGCTGCAGGCCTGGGTCACGAACCTCGACTCCAGCCCGTTCCTCGGCCGACTCGCCCTGCTGCGCGTGTTCAACGGCACGCTCAAGAAGGGCCAGACGGTCGCCTGGGTCCGCTCCGACGGCACGACCAGCAACGCCCGGATCACCGAGCTGCTGAAGACCCGCGCCCTGGAGCGCTACCCGGCCGATTCCGCGGGCCCCGGCGACATCGTCGCGATCGCCGGCTTCGAGGACATCACGATCGGCGAGACCATCGCCGACCCCGAGGACATCCGTCCGCTGCCGGCCATCACGGTCGACGACCCCGCGATCTCCATGACGATCGGCACGAACACGTCGCCGCTCATGGGCAAGGTCAAGGGGCACAAGCTCACCGCCCGCATGGTGAAGGATCGTCTGGACCGCGAGCTCATCGGCAACGTCTCGCTCAAGGTCGTCGACATCGGCCGTCCCGACGCCTGGGAGGTGCAGGGCCGCGGTGAGCTGGCGCTCGCCATCCTCGTCGAGAACATGCGTCGCGAAGGCTTCGAGCTCACGGTCGGCAAGCCGCAGGTGGTCACCAAGAAGATCGACGGCAAGGTCTACGAGCCGTTCGAGCACCTGACCATCGACACGCCGGAGGAGCACCTCGGCGCGATCACGCAGCTCCTGGCGAACCGCAAGGGCCGCATGGAGAACATGACCAACCACGGCACCGGCTGGGTGCGCATGGAGTTCGTCGTGCCCTCGCGCGGTCTCATCGGCTTCCGCAGCGAGTTCCTCACGACCACCCGCGGCACCGGCATCGCGAACGCGATCTCGCACGGGTACGAGCCGTGGGCCGGTCAGATCACGACGCGCCAGAACGGCTCGATCGTGGCCGACCGCTCCGGCGTGGTGACCCCCTTCGCGATGATCGCCCTGCAGGAGCGCATGTCGTTCTTCGTGCAGCCGACCGAAGAGGTCTACGAGGGCATGGTCATCGGCGAGAACTCGCGCGCCGACGACATGGACGTGAACATCACCAAGGAGAAGAAGCTCACCAACATGCGCTCCTCCACGGCCGACAACTTCGAGTCGATGACGCCGCCGCGGCTGCTCACGCTCGAGGAGAGCCTGGAGTTCGCGCGTGACGACGAATGCGTCGAGGTGACGCCCGAGAAGGTGCGCATCCGCAAGGTGATCCTGGACCAGACCGTCCGCGGTCGCGAGGCCTCGCGCCTGAAGCGTCAGGACGCGAACGCCTGAGGCATCCCCGCACCCTTCCGAGAGGGCCCCACGCTCCGGCGTGGGGCCCTCTTCTCATGAAAATGCCAGGTGGGGGCTAGGTCGATGACGCAGACTCGTTCACTTGCGTCCGGGGCAATCTCCCGATGAGTGTCCCGCATCGGGCGCACGACGACCCGAAAGTCGAACCCAATGCTTCAGAAGACCCGTGCGCTTCGGCGCGCCTCCGAGGTGGCTGCCGCGCGCGCCGCCGTCACCCGTACCCCGCTGCTCGTCCTGGGCACCGCGGCCGCCGCCCTCGTGGGGATCACCCTCACGGTCGGGGTGACGGCCGCCCCCGCCACCGGCGCCGCGCAGCCGGCCGCGTCGGCCGCGATCACGAGCCAGGCCTTCGGCGCGGAACCGCTCACCCGCATCGCCGACGAGGCCGTGATGACGGTGTCGAAGGGGAAGGATGCGGTCGCAGCGGCGGACGCCCTGACCGCCGAGGTCTCCGCGTCCGGCCTCGACGTGAGCGCTGCGGCCCCGGTGGACACGACGCCGCTCGAGGACGACCTGGAGACCCTCGACGACCGTGCGACCCTGCCCTTGCTCCTCGTGACGGTCGCGACCGAGCAGGCCGCCGCCGAGACCGAGAAGGTCGTCGCGGAGACCGCGGCGCTGCAGCAGGCGTACACCGCGGCGCAGGAGCAGAAGGCCGCGGTGTACGCCTGC
>NZ_SSDM01000222.1:0-9474 GCF_004794375.1 Microbacterium sp. K35
ACGAGCAGGGCTGCTGCTGCTCGCGGCACCCCTGCTCGTGCTGCTGTCCGTCGCCGCGGCCTGGCCGGTCGCCGCGGCATCCGGAGTGGCGCTGCCGCCGCTCGTCCCCGGCCGCCGACCCGCACGAGGAGAATCATGACCGACCGCCTGTCCCCGTCCCGTCCGCACACCGAGGCCCCCGCGCTCGCGATGCCCGTGGGTGGCATCGGCACCGGCGGCTTCGCGGTGAACGCCGACGGGTCGCTGCGCCAGTGGCAGCTGCAGGGCATGCCGAACCACCTGGGCGCTCTCCCCGGCACGGGCTTCTGGCTGCGGGTCACGCAGGTCGAGCCGCCGCTCAACGTCATCTCGATGGTGCAGGGCACCCCGGTCCCGGATCCGCAGGCATCGCTCACGACCGACGGCTTCGTGCCCGAGTGGATGACCGCGGCGGCCGAGAGCTTCAGCACCTTCGAGAGCGCCGCGTTCCGGGGCACCTACCCGGTGGCCGAGGTCGAGCTGACCGATCCGCGCCATCCGGTCGAGGTGCGCATGCGCGTGCTCAACCCGATGGCCCCGCGCGACGTCGAGCTCAGCTCGATCCCGACCGGGATGTTCGAGTTCACGCTCACCAACACGGGCCCGATCGGGGTGCACGGCACGCTTGCGGGGTCGCTGCTCAACGCGATCGGGTGGGACGGCATCACGCCCATCGCCGACAGCACCCCGGGGCTGGGCGGCAACGTCAACCGCCTGCGCCGCGGCAGGGGCTGGTCGCGCGTGGTCATGGACAACCCGAGCCTGGACGAGAGCGACCGCCTGGCCGGGCAGCTCGTGCTCGCCGCCGACGACGAGACCGCGGCCGTGCTCACGCGGTGCAGCGGTCTGGAGCACCTCGACGCGTTCCTCCGCTCCCGCGGCGGGAACGACGGACGCTCCCGGCTCGCGCTCGCCCCCACCATCGGCGACCCGCAGCTCAACGCCCCGCAGGGCGGGTCCGGCCCCAGCCCGCGAGGACGGTCGTGGCTCGGGGTGGTCGGCGTGCCCTTCGCCCTCGCCCCCGGCGCCTCGCGCACGATCCGTTTCTCGATGTCATGGCACCTGCCCAACCGGTTCGTCGACATCGAGCAGTTCGGGGCGCCGCACCCGGAGTGGGGAGCGTCCACCTTCTACCTCGGCAACGCGTACGGCCGGCGCTACCTCGACGCGCTCGACGTGCAGGCCACGGTCGAGCGCCGGTGGGACGAGCTCGTCGAGCGCACGCTCGAGTGGACCGGCACCCTCGCAGGGTCGAGCCTCGACGCGCAGGAGGTCGAGCACCTGGCCGCCCAGGCCGCGTACGTGCGCAGCCCCACGTGCTTCATCGGCGCCGACGGCCGGTTCTACGGCTACGAGGGCTCGCTCGGCGACTCGACCTGGATGTGGTCGGGCGTCTTCGGCGGCTCCTGCCCGCTCAACTGCACGCACGTGTGGCAGTACGAGGCCGCGCTCGCCGGGCTGTGGCCGAGCCTGGAGCGGAACATGCGCGAGACCGAGTTCGACGTGATGCAGGCGGCCGACGGGTCGATCCCGCACCGCTTGCGCGTGCCCACGTATCTGCACCAGATGACGGACGAGTTCATCGGCGGACCGGAGGAGCCCGCGCTCGACGGCATGCTCGCCACGATCCTCAAGTCGCTGCGCGACGTGCAGCGCGGGGCGGGATCGGAGTGGCTCGAACGCCGCTGGCCGCAGCTCGTGCGGTTGTACACGCACATCCGCGAGAAGTGGGACGCGGACGGTGATGGCGTGCTGCGCGGCATCCAGCCCAGCACGCACGACATCGACCTCGCCGGGGTCAACCCGTTCATGGGCACGCTGTGGCTCGCGGCGCTGCGGGCGTACGAGGAGCTCGCGCGGCGGGTGGGCGACACCGAGGCCGCGGCGGAGGCGGCCGAGAGGTTCCGCTCCGGCTCGGCGGGGTACGACGAGCTGCTGTTCGACGGCACCCACTACATCCAGGTGCTCGACGAGGGCGACCCGGAGGACTTCCAGTGGCGCACGGGTGTGCTGTCCGATCAGGTGATCGGGCAGTGGTGGGCGCATCAGCTCGGGCTCGGGCCGATCCTGCCGCCCGAGCACGTGCGCAGCGCCCTCCGGCACGTGGTCGCCTCGAATCTGCGGCACGGCTTCGCGGACTTCGCGCACCCGTACCGCGTCTATGCCGACACGGCCGACGACGTCGGGCTGCTGATGTGCACGTGGCCCGAGGGCGGACGACCCGAGGTGCCCACGCGCTACGCCGACGAGGTGTGGACGGGCATCGAGTGGCAGGTCGCGGCGCACTGCTTCTTCGAGGGGCTGGAGGAGGAGGGTCGCGCGGTGCTCGAAGGACTGTGGGACCGGCACGACGGCCGCCGCCGCAACCCCTACAACGAGATCGAGTGCGGCGATCACTACGCCAGGGCCATGGCGGGGTGGACGCTGCTGCAGGCGCGCTCCGGCGTGCGCGTGGACGAGGCGGCGGGCGAGCTGCACGTCGGCGCCGAGGGCCGCTGGCCGTGGGTGAGCGCGGCGGGCTACGGCACCGTCACCGTGGGGGAGCAGGTGGAGGTCGACGTGGTGGAGGGCGACTGCCCGTTCACCGTGGTGCGCGCGGAGTGAACGCACCGAAGAGCGCCCGCGGGAAGCGGGCGCCCTTCGTCGTGCTCGGTGTCAGCCCTGCGGCGGGCGCGACGGGGAGGCGCCGATGTCGGGCACGGCTGCGCTGCCCAGGTGCACCTCCAGGTCGTCGGCGCTCGGTGTGCGCGGTCGGCGCGCGGTCGGCCGGTCGAGGTAGAACAGCGCGGTGGAGGCGATGTCGTCCCGCAGCGGCAGGTATCGCCATCCGCTGCGCCAGCCGAGCGCCTGGATGTCGACCCGCGGGATGCCGGTGGCGAAGTGGATCGGGTCGAGCACGTGCCAGCGGTACATGCCGAAGCGCTGCTGTGACACGTAGAGGCCGTCGGGCCGGATCACCTGCGGCATCCCCAGATACGGGGTGGAGAAGGCGGTGTAGCCCTGGCCGGGGATGTCGAAGTTCCACGCGCCGCCGAAGTAGTCTTCGGTGCCGGTGCCGCAGATCGTGGGGTGGTCGGTGTCGTCGTCGAGGTAGAACTTGATCTCGCCCTCACCCCACCAGCCGTTGGAGTTCACGCCCCACGCGATGTAGGTGCCGACGTACTGCCCCTGCCCCTCGATGCCCTCCAGCAGGACGTGCGGGGTGCGGTCCTCCAGCGGATTCGAGCGCCGCCACTGCGCGTGGAAGTAGGCGTCGTCGGAGTGATCGCCCCCGACCTCGTAGGTCACCTGGTAGTAGACGCGCACGTCGACGGTCGACGTGTTCTCGAGCGTGAGCCGGGCGCCGTCGCGGAACGGCATCGGCCAGTAGGAGTTGAAGCCGCCGTGCGGGTTCGCGGCGATGGTCTGCGAGTTCACCTGGGCGAACACGCCCCATCCGTTGCAGAAGAAGTCGCCGTAGGGCACCTCGACCGCGGGTTCCGCGGCGCCGTCCCAGTACGCGCGCAGCAGCAGGGTGCGCCAGTTGTCGGTGTGGGTGGTGATCCAGATGTGGGTGATCTTGCCCGGACCGTCGATCGCGGCGAGTTCGAAGGTCTCTCCGGCCGGGATATCGACGCTGGGGGAGATCTTCCAGCCGGGGCCGAGGTCGCGCGCGCTCGCCGCACCGGTGCCCTCGGTGGCGCGGCCGCCGCCGCCCGGCGAGCCGTCGAAGTTCTCGGGGGAGATGGACCGGGTCTGCACGGTGCGCAGCGCTGCGAGCGTGGACAGAGAGGAGGGGGCAGGCGTCATGGCCGCCAATGTAATCGATTTCAGATCGATGCACCAGAGACCTCGCGAGCGCGCGATACTGTTGCTTCACGTCCGGGGTCACCGGACAGGCAGTGAGGGTGCATGGCCACGATCTACGACGTCGCGGAGCTCGCGGGCGTCTCGCCCGCGACGGTCTCCCGCGTGTTCAACGGCACGAGCGTCTCGGAGGAGAAGGTGGCCGCGGTGCGCGAGGCCGCCGCCCAGCTGCACTTCACGCCGAACCGCGCGGCCCGCACCCTGCGCACCCAGAGCTCCGAGGTCATCGCGCTCGTCATCCCCGACATCGAGAACCCGTACTTCACCGAGATGGCGCGCGGCGTGGAAGACGTCGCATCCGAGGCCGGGTACTCGGTGGTGCTGTGCAACTCCGACGCCCAGCTGGAGAAGGAGGCCACGTACCTCCGCATCGCGATCGCCGAGCACATGTCGGGCGTCATCATCGCGACCGCCGACGAGCACAGCGATCTGAGCGGCATCCTCGCCACCGGGCGCCCCGTCGTCGCGGTCGACCGCAGCACCACGTACGACATCGATGGCGTGGTGATGGCCAACCGGGCCGCCGGCACCTCCGCCACGCAAGACCTCATCGCCGCGGGCTATCGCCGCATCGCCTACATCGGCGGGCCCGAGCACATCGACACCGCGGCCGAGCGCGCGGCCGGCTGGCGCTCCGCGCTCTCCGCCGCAGAGCCCGACCTCGACCTGGACGAGCTCGTGCGCTTCGCGACGTTCCGGGTCGACGGCGGCCGCGCGGCCATGGAGGAGCTGCTGGCGCTGCCCGAGCCGCCCGATGCGGTGGTCGCGGGCAACAACCTCATCGGCGTCGGCGCCCTGCAGGTGCTCACCGAGCGGGGGCTCACGCCGCCCGCGGTCGGGGTCGCGGTGATCGGATCGCTGCCCTTCACCACGCTCTCGCCCACGGCGGTCACCGTCGTCCGGCTCCCGGCGCGGCACATGGGGGTCACGGCGGCGCGCATGCTGCTGGAGCGGATCAAGGGCGACACCCAGCCCGCGCGCACGGTGGTGCTGCGCAACGAGGTGCAGTCCGCGAGCACGCCCCGCGCCTGACGCCCCTGCGGACGGGCGGGCTCTGCCGGGGAAACGCCCACGCATCGGCTTGCGGCTTGAAATCGATTTCGCTTACCATGGCGAAAGGTCGGATCACCGGCCGCCCTGCGTCGAGGAGAACCATGCGCTGCACCATCGGTGTCGACATCGGCACGTCCAGCAGCAAGGGCGTGCTCGTCGACGAGGCGGGGACGATCCTCGCGACCGCGACGCGCGCGCACGAGGTGAGCCGCCCCCGCACCGGCTGGGTCGAGATGGACGGCGACGTCTGGTGGGACGAGTTCGTCGGCCTGGCCCGTGAGCTCCTGGCCGCAGTGCCGGAGGCCGAGGTGGCCGGGGTCGGCGTCAGCGGCATGGGTCCCTGCATCCTGCTCGCCGACGAGCACGACCACCCCGTCCGTCCCGCCATCCTCTACGGCGTCGACACCCGCTCCACCGCGCAGATCGCACGGATGACCGCGGAGCTGGGCGACGAAGACATCACCCGCGTGGGCGGCTCGACGCTCACGTCGCAGGCCGGCGGCCCCAAGATCGCCTGGGTCGCCGACGAGGAACCCGAGGCGTGGTCGCGCGCCCGCCGCCTCTACATGCCCGCGTCCTGGCTCGCCCGCAGGCTGACCGGCGCCTACGTGCTCGACCACCAGTCCGCCAGTCAGGTGTCGCCCCTGTACGACATCGAGCACGAGCGCTGGCACGAGCCGTGGTGGCAGCGCTATGCGGGCACGATCGAGGCCCCGGAGCTGCGGTGGGCGGGCGACGTCGCGGGCACCGTGACCGACGCGGCCGCCGCCGCCACCGGCATCCCCGCAGGCACCCCCGTGGTCACCGGCACCATCGACGCCTGGACCGAGGCCGTCAGCGTGGGCGCGCACGAGCTCGGCGACCTGATGCTGATGTACGGCACCACGATGTTCCTCGTCGCGACCGGCGCCGAGACCCTGCGCACGCCCTCGATGTGGACGACCGCCGGTGCCTTCGCCGGCACGCGCAACCTCGCCGGCGGGCTCTCGACCTCCGGCGCGCTCACCGCCTGGCTGAAGGACCTCACCGGCGCGGACTACCCGGAGCTGCTCGGCGAGGCCGCCACGTCCGGCCCCGGCGCCCGCGGGCTCCTGATGCTGCCGTACTTCGCGGGCGAGCGCACGCCCATCCAGGACCCGGATGCGCGGGGCGTGATCGCCGGCCTCACGCTGGAGCACACCCGCGGCGACCTGTACCGCGCGGCGCTCGAGGCCACGGCACTCGGCGTGCGCCACAACGTCGAGACCATGCGGGCCGCCGGCGCCGACATCCGCCGCATCGTGGCGGTCGGCGGCGGCACCCAGGGGCGCCTGTGGCTCCAGATCGTGTCCGACGTCACGGGACTCGTGCAGGAGGTGCCCGAGACGACCATCGGCGCGAGCTACGGCGCCGCCTTCCTCGCCGCCGGAGCCACCGCGGCCCCGGGTGCCGCTCCCGCCATCGACGACTGGAACCCGATCGCCGAGACCGTGCGGCCCGACACGGCGCTGCGCCCCTTCTACGACGCCCTGTTCGACCGCTACGTGCGGCTCTACGAGGGGACCACATCCGTCGTCCACGACCTCGCCGCGGACCAGCGCGGCGCGACCTCGACCACCCCGACCCCGGAGGCACCATGACCACGTACACCCTGCCCGCGCCCGCCGCGCGCCCGACCGCGGCACCGAAGACCGCGTACCTCATCACCTCGGGCGATCTGCGCGAGTCGGCGAACGTCGCCGGGTGGCCGACCCAGGTGGAGCTCGAAGCGGGTGTGACGGGCGTGCTGAACGACCTCGGCTGGGAGGTGATCCGGCCGTTCGGCGTCGACCCCGAGACCGGTCACGGCTTCATCTCCAGCCAGCGCATGGGCCTCGAGGTGTTCCGCGACATCCCGACCGATGCCCCGCTGGTGGTCGCGATCGCCAACTGGCAGTACTCGCACCACGTGCTCGCCGGGCTGCGCACGCACGAGGGCCCGATCCTCACGGTCGCCAACTTCGCCGGTGACTGGCCGGGGCTGGTCGGTCTGCTCGGCCTGAACGCCGGGCTCACGAAGATGGGCAAGCCCTACGCCACCACCTGGTCGGTCGACTACACCGACGACTGGTTCATCGACGGCATCCGCGAGTGGACCGAGACCGGCGCGATCACGCACGACCAGTCGCACGTGCGTCCGCTGCCCGCGTTGCCGGACAGCCCGGAGAAGCAGCTCGGTGAGGCCCTGGCCGCGCAGCTGCGCGCCGACAAGGCCATCATCGGCGTGTTCGACGAGGGCTGCATGGGCATGTACAACGCGATCTTCGACGACGAACTGCTCAACCACACCGGCATCTACAAGGAGCGGCTGTCGCAGTCGGCGCTGTACGCCGAAATGCTGACCGTGACGGAGGACGAGGCCGACGCCGCGTACGACTGGCTAATCGACCACGGCATGACCTTCCGCTACGGCGACGACGCCGCGACCGAGCTCACGCGCGAGCAGGTGCAGTGGCAGCTCAAGATGTACATCGCCGCGCTGCGCATCGCCGACGACTTCGGGCTCGACGCCGTCGGCATCCAGTACCAGCAGGGTCTCAAAGACCTGGTGCCCGCGTCCGACCTCGCCGAGGGCATCCTCAACACCACGGAGCGCCCGCCGGTCACGTCGCGCGACGGCTCCCGCGTGCTGCACGAGGGCCGCGCGTTCCCGCACTTCAACGAGGCCGACGAGGGCGTCGCGGTCGACGCACTCGTGACCGACCGGGTCTGGCGGGCGATGGGCCTCGTGCCAGACAACACGCTGCACGACGTGCGCTGGGGCGAGGACTTCGACGGGCAGTTCGTGTGGGTGTACGAGATCTCCGGCTCCGTGCCCGCCTCGCACCTCGGCGGCTGGGAGCACGCGGAGGGCTGGCGCCAGGGCCATGTGTTCTTCCCCGCGGGCGGCGCCACCATCAACGGCGTCTCGAAGCCCGGCGAGGTCGTGCTGTCGCGCGTGTTCATCGCGGACGGTGTGCTGCAGGCCGACATCTTCCGCGCCTCGGTCGTCGAGCTGCCGGAGGAGGAGACGCAGCGCCGCAAGGACGCCACCAACCCGGAGTGGCCGATCGCCCACGTGGTGCTGCACGGCATCTCGCGCGACCAGTTCATGGCGCGGCACAAGGCCAACCACGCGCAGCTCGTCTATGCGCCCGACGCCGAGACCGCGGACCGGGCCCTCATCGCGAAGGCCGCCATGTTCGACGGGATGGGGATCCGGGTGAACCTCGTGGGGGACGTGCGCGTCTGAGCCGGGCGCGGGGCGTCACTGCGAGCGCCAGAACCGCACGGCGAGGTTCGTGAGCTCCTTGTCGAGGTCTTCCACCTTCGACTCGATCCGACCGAGGCGGGCGTCGATCCCGTCGATGCGGGCCGAGAGGGTGCCTTCGACGCGGTCGATGCGGGCGGAGAGGGTGCCTTCGACGCGACCGACCTCGGAGCGGATGACACGACTGAGCTGCGTCGTCAGGAGGGTCATCCCGCCGAGCATCACGGCGGCGAAGACGCCGAGCAGCGTCCAGATCTGCGGGTCGTTCACGGGCATGCCTCCAGTGTCTGCCAGGACGTCCACGGTGTCACGGTATTCCGCAGGCGCCCGCGCGCGAAGACCCCATCGGTGCGGTGACCGTCGTCGGACGGCGTCGTGGAGGAGGGGTGAACGCGCCGGTCAGCGGCCGGGCGCGGGCGTCGCGGCGACCGCAGGGACCGCGTCCGCACCCGTGCCGTCGGCACCGGGGCGCAGTCCGCTCGGCGGACCGCTCAGCGCGCGGAGGGCGTAGAGGATCGTGGCGAGGTCGACGAGCTCCTGCACGAGCGCCCCGGCGACCGCGGGGATCAGGCCCGTCATCGCCACGACCATGAGCCCGACGCTCAACCCGATGCCGATCCAGATCGACGTGAGCGCGACGCGCAGGGTGTGCCGGCCGATGGCGACCGCGTCGACGACCTTCGCGAGCGAGTCGACGAGGATCACCACGTCGGCCGCGTCGCCCGCCGCGGTCGCCCCCTTGGCGCCCATCGCGATGCCGATGTCGGCTGCCGCGAGCACCGGGGCGTCGTTGACGCCGTCGCCGACCATCAGCACGGGCCGGGGTTCGAGCTCGGCCGCGAGCCGCACCTTCTCCGGCGGGAGCAGTTCGGCGTGGACCTCCTCGATGCCCAGCTGGTGCGCCACCGACTCCGCCGTCGACCGCACGTCGCCGGTGAGCATCGCGACCCGTTCCACCTCGTGCAGCCGCAGCCACGAGACGACCGCGGCGGCCTCCGGCCGCGCCGCATCGGCGAGCAGGAGCGCTCCGGCGAAGCGTCCGTCCACCGCGACGTAGGCGGCCGCCTCGCCCGTGCCCAGCTCGGCGCGCACGGTGTCTGGCGCCAGCGACGCGACGTAGGCGGGCTTGCCGACCACGACCGTGCGGCCCCGGATCGTCGCGGAGACGCCGTTGGTCGCGGTCTCGCTCGCCTCCGCGGCCGCCTCGAGGGGCAGCCCCCGCGCCTCGGCGGCGGTGCGGATGCCCGCGGCCAGCACGTGCGACGAGTACTGCTCGGCCGAGGCGGCGA
>NZ_SSDM01000223.1:0-42638 GCF_004794375.1 Microbacterium sp. K35
GGCGACTCCGTCCGCGCCGGTGCCGCCTCGGCCGCCCCCCGGTTCAGCAGCAGGTATGCCGCCGCGCCACCCCCGACCAGCAGCACAGCGGCGAGCGAGATGATCAGTGCGACGCGCCCCCGTCGCTTCCCCCCGGAAGCCACGGTCAGGCGTCGAATCCCTCGGCGATCATCTCCACGAGCTCTTCGCGTTCCTCCACGGGGAGGAACGCGGCGGCCGCGGCGTTGAACTGGAAGGTCTCCAGGTCGTCGAGGTCGTAGTCGAACGTCTCCACCAGCAGCGCCAGCTCCCGCGTGAGCGAGGTCGCGCTCATGGTGCGGTTGTCCACGTTCACGGTGACGGCGAAGCCCAGCTGGTAGAGCAGGTCGAACGGGTGGTCGGCCAGCACGTTGCCCCAGGCCGCGACGGCCCCGGTCTGCAGGTTCGACGACGGCGACAGCTCGAGCGGGATCTCGCGGTCGCGCACCCAGCGGGCGAGCTCACCGAAGCGCACCTGCACCTCGTCGCCCTCCTGCGTGACGACCTCCAGGTCCTCCGCGATGCGCACACCATGGCCCAGCCGCAGCGCGCGCCCGTCGAGCAGCGCCGAACGGATCGATGCGAGTCCGGCGGCCTCTCCCGCGTGAACGGTCACGGGGAAGAAGTTCTCGGCGAGGAAGTCGAACGCGGCGCGGTGGTTCGACGGCGGGAAGCCGTCCTCCGGCCCGGCGATGTCGAAGCCCACGGCACCGCGGCCGCGGAAGTCGACCGCGAGCTCCGCGATCTCCCTGGCGCGGTCGGTGTGCCGCATGGCGGTGATCAGCTGGCCGATGCGGATGCTGCGACCGTTGCGGTCGGCGGCGTCCTCGCCCTCCTCGATGCCCTGCTGCACGGCCTCCACGGCCTGCTCCAGCGTGAGCCCCGCCGCCTGGTGCTGCTCGGGCGCCCAGCGCACCTCTCCGTAGATCACGCCGTCGGCCGCGAGATCCTGCACGAACTCGCGCGCGACCCGGGTGAGCCCCTCGCGCGTCTGCATGACGGCCGTCGTGAGGTCGAACGTCTTCAGGTATTCGACCAGCGAGCCGGAGTCGCTCTGCTTCGCGAACCAGGTGCCCAGCGCGCGCGGGTCGTTCTCCGGCACGTCGAGCCCGATGGCGTCCGCGAGTTCGATGATCGTCGCCGGCCGCACGGCCCCGTCGAGGTGGTCGTGCAACGACACCTTGGGCAGGCTCCGCAGGGAGACGCCGTTCAGGCTGGCATCGCCGTTCGCATCGATCGACATGGGGATCCTCTCGGTCGCGGGACTTCGGTTTCAGGCTACCGTCCGCGGCCTCAGGCCGTGATGCGCTCGCGGACGATCGGCCCGGCCTCCGGGGCCCGGTCGCCGAGCTCCCACGCCCCCTCCAGCGCCTCGATCGCGCGGGGGAACCGTGCCTCGTCGGCCGCGGACAGGGTGAACAGCGGCTGCCCGGCGGTCACGCGGTCGCCCGGCTTGGCGTGCAGGTCGATGCCGGCCTCGTGGATGACCGGATCCTCGGCCCTGGCCCGCCCGGCACCGAGGCGCCACGCGGCGATCCCGAAGGGCAGCGCGTCCATGCGCGTCACGACACCGTCGGACGCGGCGGTCACGACGTGCGTCTCCCTCGCGACCGGGAGCGCGGCGTCGGGGTCGCCGTCCTGCGCGCGGATCATGGCCTTCCAGCTGTCCATCGCGCGGCCGTCGTCGAGAGCGGCCTCCACGTCGGCGTCGGGCTGCCCGGCGAGGGCGAGCATCTCCCTGGCGAGGGCGACGGTCAGTGCCCGCACGTCGGCCGGGCCTCCGCCCGCCAGGATCTCGACGGACTCGCGCACCTCGTTGGCGTTGCCGATCGCGCGGCCCAGCGGCACGTTCATGTCCGTGAGCAGCGCGGTCGTGGCGACGCCGGAGTCGGTGCCCAGTGCGACCATCGTGCGTGCGAGCTCCCGCGCGCGGTCGATGTCCTGCATGAAGGCGCCGGAGCCGAACTTCACGTCGAGCACGAGCGCGTCGGTGCCCTCGGCGATCTTCTTCGACATGATGCTCGACGCGATCAGCGGGATCGCCTCGACCGTCCCCGTCACGTCGCGCAGCGCGTACAGCTTCTTGTCGGCGGGGGCGAGGCCGGAACCCGCGGCGCAGATCACCGCCCCGGCGTCGCCCTGCATCTGGGCGAACATCTCCTCGTTGCTGAGCGCGGCGCGCCAGCCGGGGATCGCCTCGAGCTTGTCGAGCGTGCCCCCGGTGTGACCGAGGCCGCGTCCGCTGAGCTGCGGAACGGCCACGCCGAACGAGGCCACCAGCGGTGCGAGCGGCAGGGTGATCTTGTCGCCGACACCACCCGTGGAGTGCTTGTCGACCGTGGGCTTGCCGAGGGTCGCGAAGCTCATCCGCTCGCCCGAGGCGATCATGGCGTCGGTCAGCACGCGGATCTCGTCGCGCTCCATGCCCCGCTGGAACACCGCCATCGCGAACGAGGCCATCTGCGCGTCCGAGACGTAGCCGCGCGTGTACGCGTCGACCATCCAGCGCAGCGCCGGCTCCGGCACCGCCCCGCCGTCGCGCTTGGCGCGGATCACATCCACGGCGTCGAACGGCTCAACGGTCATCGTGCGTCCTCCAGGTCGCGCGGCCCGAACGCATCGGGCAGCACCTCGTCGATGGTGCGGATGCCGGAGACGGTCTCCAGCAGCATGCCGGGCACGGCGTGTTCGTACAGCAGCTGGCGGCACCGGCCGCACGGCATGATCGTGTCGCCGTCGTTGTTGACGCACACGAACGCCACGAGGTGCCCACCGCCCGACATGTGCAGGTCGCCGACGAGCGCGCACTCCGCACACAGCGTGACGCCGTACGAGGCGTTCTCCACGTTGCAGCCCGCGACGATGCGTCCGTCGCTGACGAGGGCGGCCGCTCCCACGCGGTAGCGCGAGTACGGCGCGTACGCCTTCGTCATCGCGTCGGCGGCGACCTGGCGCAGCTCGTCCCAGTCGATGTCGGTCATGACGGTCGTTCCTTCTTCCTGCGTCCTACGACTTGATGTACGGCTTGCCGTCGGCGGCAGGTGCCTTGATCTGCCCGGCGAACCCGGCGACCGCGAGCAGCGTCACCACGTACGGCAGCATCAGCATGAACTCGCCGGGGATCGGCGTCTTCAGGATCGACAGCAGGTTCTGCAGGTTCGTCGCGAAGCCGAACAGCAGTGCCGCCAGCGTCGCCCTGATCGGGTCCCAGCGGCCGAAGATCACCGCGGCGAGGGCGATGAAGCCGAGTCCCGCCGTCATGTCCTTGCCGAACTGCGGCACCGAGACGAGCGTGAAGTAGGCACCGCCCATGCCCGCGATCGCACCGGCCAGCAGCACGTTCCAGAACCGCGTCGGGTTGACCTTGATGCCCACCGTGTCGGCGGCCTGCGGGTGCTCACCGACGGCGCGGAGCCGCAGCCCCCAGCGGGTGCGGTACAGCCCCCACGCGACGACGGCGACCGTGAGGAACATCAGGTAGCCGATGAACGTCTGGTTGAACAGCACGGGACCGATGATCGGGATGTCGCTGAGCAGCGGGATCTCGATCCGCGTGAACCGCACCGGCGTGTTCAGCTCGGCCTCGTTGGGTGCCAGGAGCGCGCCGTACAGGAACCCGGTGAGACCGGTGACGAGCACGTTCAGCACGACACCGACGATGACCTGCTCGACGAGGTACTTGATCGCGAACGCGGCGAGGACGCTGGCGACCAGCACGCCGCCGACCATCGCGCCGATCAGACCCACGAACGGGTTGCCGGTGATGCTCGACAGCAGGGCGGCCGAGAACGCGCCGAGCAGCAGCTGCCCCTCGATGGCGACGTTGACCACACCGGCGCGCTCGCCGATCACGCCGCCGAGGGCACCGAACACCAGCGGGACCGACAGCGACACCGCGCCGAACAGCAGGCTCGTGACGGGGACGAGGCCGCCCGCGGACGCCCACACCAGGAACCCGAACACCGCGAACACACCGTAGGCAGCGACCAGCCAGAGCGAGGTCGGACGATACACCCATGCCCGCAGGAACGAGGCGACCGTGATCACGACCAGCACGGCGAACACGAACCAGAAGGTCGACGAGGTGGGCAGGGCCACGTCGGGCAGTGCGAACGCCGACGACTGGTCGGAGAGCCGGAAGGTGCTGGTGCCGCTACGGGGTACCGCGAGGAACAGCAGCGCGAGCAGCACGGTCAGCACGGCGAGCACGATGGGCGCCTTGAGGTGGCGCTCCTTCACGGTCGCGAGCTGGACGGTGCCGTCTGCGGCCTCGGTCTGTGCGAGCGACATCATGCCGTCACCGCCTTCTTCGCGGCCTTGGCTCTCGCCTTGGAGGCCTTCTCCGCGTCGGACTTGGGCAGGAAGAACACGGTGCGCAGCAGCGGCGGCGCGGCGATGAACAGCACCACGAGCGACTGCACGACCAGCACGATGTCGACCGGGATGTCCTGCGCCTGCATCGAGAACGATCCGGCCTTGAGCGCGCCGAACAGGATGCCGGCGGCGAACGTGCCCCACGCGCGGCTGCGGCCGAGGAGGGCGACGGTGATCGCGTCGAAGCCGATGCCCGCGTCGATGGTCTCGGTGACGCCGGTGGTCACAGCGCCCTGCAGCTGGTTCATGCCCGCGAGTCCGGCGAGGCCTCCCGCGAAGAGCATCGCGTAGACGTAGATGCGCTGCACGCTGATGCCGGCGGCGCGGGCGGCGTGCGGGTTCTCGCCCACGGCGCGCATGCGCAGGCCGAGGGAGGAGCGCTCGAGGAGCCACCAGACGAACAGCGTCGCGATGATCACGATCACGAAGCCCACGTCCAGCAGCGGGAACTGCGGGCCGAGCAGCGTCGGGAACTGCGCCGACTCGGGTGTCGGCGAGCCGAGCGCCTGGTTCGTGCCCGGCTTCTGCAGCAGGCCGGGCGTCCGGATCATCCACAGAAGCAGGTAGTACGCGATGTAGTTGAGCATGATCGTGAGGATCACCTCGTGCGCACCCGTGCGGGCCTTGATGAGACCGGCGATCGCACCCCACAGCGCCCCGCCCGCGATGCCGGCGAGGAGCGTGACGGGCAGGTGCAGCCACAGCGGCAGGTCGAGGGAGAAGGTCAGCAGCGCCGCGACCGCGACACCGATGAGCATCTGGCCGCGCGCACCGATGTTGAACAGACCGACGCGGAACGCGAGCGCCACGCCGAGACCGGCCGCGATGAGCGGCGCGGCGAAACCGAGCGTGTTCGTCAGCGGACGGATCTGCGCGGCGAAGTCGGCTCCGCGGGCGTTGAAGATCGCGCCGCGGAAGAGCGCCTCGTAGCCGTTGTAGACGGCGTTCCAGGCCGCCGCCAACGTGTCGGTCGGACGGGCGAAGAAGTATCCGGACGCCTCCTGCACGTCTTCGTTCGTGAAGGCGATGAGGATGCCGCCCACGATGAGCGCGAGCACGATCGCCAGGATCGTGGTGACGGCGCTCCCCCGCAGGATCTCCTTCAGGACGACGTTCGCGCGGGGAGGCGGCGGGACGTCGGAGGGGTCGCGCGGCACGGTGCCGGTGCTCGTGGCGAGCTGTTCGGGTGGGAGCCCCTTGGTCGCGTCCCCTGCGCCTGGTGTCGCTCCGCTCACGCGGCCACCTCTCCTTCGGCCGCACCGGCCATCATGAGTCCGAGTGTCTCCCGGGGCGTGTCACCCGGGACGATGCCGACGATCGTGCCGCGGTACATGACCGCGATCCGGTCCGCGAGAGCTGCGACCTCGTCCAGCTCCGTGGAGACCACGACGACGGGGATCCCGGCGTCGCGCGTCTCGATGATCCGCTTGTGGATGAACTCGATCGAGCCGACGTCGACGCCGCGAGTGGGCTGCGCCGCCACGAGCAGGCGCAGGTCGCGGCTCATCTCCCGGGCGATGACCACCTTCTGCTGGTTTCCACCCGACAGCGTGCCCGCCGGGGTGTGGGGCCCCTGCGCGCGGATGTCGTACTCCTTGATGCGCTCGCGCGCGAACTCCTCGAGCACGGCGCGCTTGAGGGTGCCGGCGCGGCTGAACGCCGGGTCGTCCGAGCGGTCGAGCACCAGGTTCTCGGCGACCGAGAACCCGCCGACCAGGCCGTCCTCCGTGCGGTCCTCCGGGACGAACCCGACTCCCGCGTCGAGGATGGCGCGCACGCTCTTGCCGACCAGCTCCTTGCCGTCGAGCACGATGCTGCCCTCGACGCGCGCCGCGAGACCGACGATGGCCTCCACGAGCTCGGTCTGGCCGTTGCCCTGCACGCCGGCGATCGCGAGCACCTCGCCCGGTCGCACGGTGAAGTCGACGCCGTCCACGACGATCGCGCCGCCCGGGGTGAGCACCCGCAGTCCGGACACCGCCAGGCCGCCCTCGCCCAGTCGCGGCGCCTCCTTGTGCACCGTCAGCTCGACCGCGCGGCCGACCATGAGCGAGGCGAGCTCCGCGTTCGACGCAGTCGGCGACGCCTCCCCCACGATCCGGCCGAGACGGACGATCGTGATGGTGTCGGCGACCTCCCGCACCTCGCGGAGCTTGTGGGTGATGAACACGATCGCGGTGCCCTCGTCGCGCAGCTGCCGCATGATGCCCATGAGCTCATCGGTCTCCTGGGGGGTCAGCACCGCGGTGGGCTCGTCGAACACGAGCACCTTCGCGTCGCGCGAGAGCGCCTTGATGATCTCGACCCGCTGCTGCACGCCGACGGGCAGGTCGCCCACGATCGCGTCGGGGTCGATGTCGAAGCCGAAGCGCGCGGCGACCTCCCGCACGTGCTGGCGGGCCTTCGCGATGTCGAGGGTGCCGAGCGCCTTGGTCTGCTCGTGGCCGAGCATCACGTTCTCGGCGACCGTGAACACCGGTACGAGCATGAAGTGCTGGTGCACCATGCCGATCCCCGCAGCCATCGCGTCGCCCGGGCCGCGGAAGTGCTGCACCTCGTCGTCGAGGAGGATCTCTCCCTCATCGGCCTGGTACAGGCCGTAGAGGACGTTCATGAGGGTGGACTTTCCCGCGCCGTTCTCCCCGAGGAGGGCATGGATCTGCCCCGGTTCGACCACCAGATCGATGTGGTCGTTGGCCACGAGGCTGCCGAATCGCTTGGTGATGCCGCGAAGTTCGAGCTTCATATCTGCACCTTATCCAGAAGTGTCATTCAGGAGAATCGTCGTCCGTCCACGGCACGGGGCGAGTGGCAGCCTGCTCACCACTCGCCCCGTGTCGGACCGTTTCAGATCACGGCGAGTTCTTCGACTCCACCGTGATGTCGCCGGAGATGATCTGCTCCTGCAGCGTCTTCAGCTCGTCCATCAGGCCCTCGGGCAGCTGGGACTCGAAGTCGCCGAAGCCGGACAGCTTGACGCCCTCGTTCTCGAGCGTCCCGACGTAGGGCTCCGGGTCGAAGTCGCCCTTGGCGGCCGCGATCGTCGCGTCGTGCACAGCCACGTCGATGGCCTTCATGATCGACACGAGCGTCATGCCCGCAACACTCGGGTCGGCAACCGCGAGGTCGCTGTCCACGCCGAGCATCAGGGTGTCCTTGCCGCTGTCGGTGATGGCCGCCGCGGCGCTCTGGTAGACGGGGCCACCGACCGGGAGGATCACGTCGACGCCCTGGTCGAGCACGCCCTGAGCGGTCTGCTTGGCGGTGTCGTTCGCGTCGAAGCCACCCGTGAAGGAGCCCTCCTGCGTCGCCGCATCCCATCCGAAGACCTGGACCGAAGCCGACTTGTCCTCGTTGTACTTCTCGACACCGAGCTGGTAGCCGTCCATGAACACGGCGACCGACGGGATCTGCATGCCGCCGAAGGTGCCGACCTTGTTCACACCGCTCTGCGCCGACCACGCCGCGGCCGCGTAGCCGCCGAGGTAGGCGGCCTGAGCCGTGTCGAACACGAGGGGCTTGATGTTGGGCGCGTCGACCTCGCCGTCGAAGTCGTTGTCGGCCCAGTCATCGATGATCGCGTAGTCGATCTCGGGGTTCGCGAGCGCCGACTCGACCGTGGCGGCCGACAGCTTGAAGCCAACCGAGACGATGAGCGAGCAGCCCTCGGACACCGCGGTCTCGAGGTTCGGCGCGTAGTCGTTGTCGTTCGCCGACTCGAACTCGAGCGGCTTGATGTCGAGCTCCTCGGCGGCGCTGTCCATGCCCTCCTTGGCCGACTGGTTGAACGACTTGTCGTTCCAGCCGCCCGCGTCGGAGATCAGGCAGGGCAGGAAGTCGGAGTCGGCCGGCTTGTCCGATCCCCCGGCCTCGTCGGTCGGTGCCTGGCCGCAACCGGCGAGCGCGAAGATGACGCCCGCGGCGACGGTCGCGCCGAGAAGCTTCTTGGTGGTGGAGATGGTCAACTCATGCCTCCCTCAACGGAACCGCGACCATCGCGGATCGATCAAAGTTACCTAGTGTTTCAGCCTTCGTGCACGCACGTCGCCCCTGGCGCTGGCGAAAGGTTACAAAGCTGAAATCAACCCACCCGATGAGCACCGATCACTGCTCATCAGAGCACGTCGCCCTGTCCGTTCAGCTTCAGCGACTCCACGACGCCCTTCACGCGCTGCGCGTTCTCCACCGTCGTGACGAGAAGCGCGTCGGGGGTGTCGACCACGACGATGTCCTTGACGCCGACGAGGCTGATGACGCGGGAGGTCTGGCTGACGAGGATGCCGCTGGCGGCATCCGTGAGCACCCGCGCCCGCGGCCCGAGAACGGCGAGGTCGTTCTTCCTGCCGTTGGTGATGAGCTTGGTGAGCGACGCGAAGTCGCCGACATCGTCCCAGTCGAAGTGCCCGGGGACGACGGCGAGGCGACCACGACGCGCGGCGGGCTCGGCGACCGCATAGTCGATCGCCGTCTTCTTGAGGCGCGGCCAGATGCGGTCGACGACCGGGCCCCGTCGCTCGCGATCGTCCCACGCCTCGGCCAGTTCGAGCAGCCCGGCGTGCAGCTCCGGCTCGTTCGCGGCGAGCTCGTCGAGCAGGACGCTCGCCTTGGCGATGAACATGCCCGCGTTCCACAGGTAGCCCCGGTCGGCGAGGTACGCCTTGGCCGTCTCCAGGTCGGGCTTCTCCACGAAGCTCTCGACGAGCGCGGCCTCACGGGCACGCTCGACGACGAGCTCGGAGCCCTTCTTGATGTATCCGAAGCCGACCGCGGGCTCCGTGGGGGCGATGCCGATCGTGCAGATGTACCCCTCGCGAGCGACCTCGACCGCGTCCCGCACCGCGAACTCGAACACGCGCGTGCCGCGGATGACGTGATCGGCGCTGAACGAGCCGATGATCACATCGGGGTCGCGCCGGTGCAGCACGGCGGCGGCCAGTCCGATCGCCGCGGCGGACTCGCGCGGCTCCGACTCCAGGAACACGTTCAGATCGGCGATGCCGGGCAGCTCGGCCTCCACCGCCGCCCGGTGCGCCCGTCCCGTGACCACCGCGATCCGATCGGGTCCGGCGAGGGGCTCGAGGCGGTCCCACGTGTCGCGCAGCAGCGAGTGGCCGGAGCCGGTCAGGTCGTGCAGGAACTTCGGCGCATCCGCCCGGGAGAGCGGCCACAGCCTGCTGCCGATGCCTCCGGCCGGGATCACCGCGTAGAAGTCCTCGATGGGTTCGCTCACCCGGCCAGCGTACCCAGCCGGCCCGCTCGGTCCCCGTGAGCCGCTCCGCGGCGACGCGGTCCCGACCGGATCCGGGCGGCGCACGCTGGTTAGGGTCCCCTTCGTCGCCCACGGCCTTCTCACAGGAATAGGATGGAGGGCGATCGGGCGTGCCTGCCCCTCCCCAGCACTTCGAGGGGTCGAGACGGCGCACGCGACCGAGTCACATCGATCCAGGGAGGACGACCGTGTCCACAAGCGCTCGCTTGACACCGTCGATTTCGGAAACCACGTCCAAGACCCCCCGCGGCACCCTCTACCGGGGTCGCGAAGGCATGTGGTCGTGGGTGCTTCACCGCATCACCGGAGTCGCCATCTTCTTCTTCCTGTTGGTGCACGTGCTCGACACGGCGCTCATCAGGGTGTCGCCGGAGGCGTACGACGCGGTCATCGGCACGTACAAGAACCCGGTCATGGCGCTCGGCGAGGTCGTGCTCGTGGCCGGCATCGTGTTCCACGCCATGAACGGTCTGCGCATCATCGCCGTGGACTTCTGGTCGAAGGGCGCCAAGTACCAGCGCCAGCTCTTCTGGGGCGTTCTGCTCGTCTGGGGCATCATCATGGCCGGCTTCGTGCCCCGCCACCTGATGCTCGCATTCGCCGGCTTCGGAGGAGGACACTGATGAGCGCTCAGACCGCCGTCGCCCCCGCCCGCCGTCAGCGCGGGGTGAACCTGGAGAAGTGGGGCTGGGTCTTCATGCGCGTGTCGGGCGTCGTGCTCGTCGTGCTGATCTTCGGCCACCTCTTCGTCAACCTCATGCTCGGCGAGGGCATCCACGCCCTCGACTTCGCGTTCATCGCCGGCAAGTTCGCCACGCCGTTCTGGCAGTGGTGGGACGTGCTGATGCTGTGGCTCGCGCTCATCCACGGCGCCAACGGCATGCGCACGATCGTGAACGACTACGTGACCAACGCCACCGCCCGCAAGGCACTCGTGTGGGCACTCGGGCTGGCCGCCGGCCTGCTCATCATCCTCGGCACGCTGGTCGTCTTCACGTTCGACCCCTGCCTGGGTGTGACCGAGTCCAGCACGCTGTGGGAGACCTGCCAGGCGCAGGGCTAGAAGAAGAGGCATACGAGAAGTGACTACCCAGACCCAGGATTCCGTCGTCCGTGACGGCGTGCACTACCACCAGTTCGACATCGTCATCGTGGGCGCCGGCGGCGCCGGGATGCGGGCGGCCATCGAGGCGGGCCCCGGCGCGAAGACGGCCGTGATCTCGAAGCTGTACCCGACGCGCTCGCACACCGGTGCCGCGCAGGGCGGCATGGCGGCGGCGCTCGCGAACGTCGAGGAGGACTCCTGGGAGTGGCACACCTTCGACACGGTCAAGGGCGGCGACTACCTCGTCGACCAGGACGCGGCGGAGATCCTCGCGAAGGAAGCCATCGACGCGGTCATCGACCTCGAGAACATGGGCCTTCCCTTCAACCGCACGCCCGAGGGCAAGATCGACCAGCGTCGCTTCGGCGGTCACACGGCCGAGCACGGCAAGACCCCGGTCCGCCGCGCCTGCTACGCCGCCGACCGCACCGGTCACATGATCCTGCAGACGCTGTTCCAGAACTGCGTCAAGCTCGGCATCAACTTCTTCAACGAGTTCTATGTGCTCGACCTCATCACCGTGAAGGACGAGGCGGGCAAGACCCAGATCGCCGGCGTCGTCGCCTACGACCTCGCCACGGGTGAGCTGCACGTCTTCCAGTCCAAGGCCGTCATCTTCGCGACCGGCGGCTTCGGGAAGATCTTCAAGACCACGTCGAATGCGCACACTCTCACGGGCGACGGCGTCGGCATCGTCTGGCGCAAGGGCCTCCCGCTGGAGGACCTCGAGTTCTTCCAGTTCCACCCGACCGGACTCGCCGGACTCGGCATCCTCCTCACCGAGGGTGCCCGCGGTGAGGGCGCGATCCTCCGCAACGCCTCGGGCGAACGGTTCATGGAGCGATACGCCCCCACCATCAAGGACCTCGCGCCGCGTGACATCGTCGCGCGCTGCATGGTGCAGGAGGTCGCGGAGGGCCGCGGCGCCGGACCGCACAAGGACTACGTGCTGCTCGACTGCACGCACCTGGGTGCCGAGGTGCTCGAGACCAAGCTCCCCGACATCACCGAGTTCGCGCGCACGTACCTGGGCGTCGACCCGGTCGTGGAGCCCGTCCCCGTGATGCCGACCGCGCACTACGCCATGGGCGGCATCCCCACCAACAACAACGGCGAGGTGCTGGCCGACAACGACACCGTGGTGCCCGGCCTGTACGCCGCCGGCGAGTGCGCGTGCGTCTCGGTGCACGGCGCCAACCGCCTCGGCACCAACTCGCTGCTCGACATCAACGTCTTCGGCAAGCGAAGCGGCCGCAACGCCGTGGAGTACGTCAAGACCGCCGAGTTCGTTCCGCTCCCCGAGAACCCCGCCGCGTTCGTCTCCGGCATGCTCGAGGACCTGCGCAACAACCAGGGCACCGAGCGCATCGCCGTGCTGCGCAAGACGCTGCAGGACGAGATGGACAAGGGCGCGCAGGTGTTCCGCACGCACGAGTCGCTGCAGCACGTGCTGGGCGTGATCGCCGAGCTGCGCGAGCGCTACAAGAACGTGCACGTCGACGACAAGGGCCACCGGTTCAACACCGACCTGCTCGAGGCCGTGGAGCTGGGCTTCCTGCTCGACATCGCCGAGGTCGTCGTCTACGCGGCGCAGAACCGCGAGGAGAGCCGCGGCGGTCACATGCGCGACGACTTCCCGAAGCGCGACGACGAGAACTACATGAAGCACACCATGGCCTACCTGACGGGCGACCCGCACTCGTCGGACCCCAGCGACCACATCAAGCTCGACTGGAAGCCCGTCGTGTTCACCAAGAACGACAAGGGCGAGTTGAACTACCCGCCGATGGAGAGGAAGTACTGACCATGTCGAACGCCATCGCCGAAGCCCCCGCGGAGACGACCGAAGACACCGGCATCCAGTCCTTCATCGTCACGTTCAACATCCGCCGGTTCGACCCCGAGGTCGACGCCGAGCCGCACTGGGTCGACTACGACGTGGAGCTCTACTCCACCGACCGCGTGCTCGACGCCCTGCACAAGATCAAGTGGGAGGTCGACGGTTCGCTCACGTTCCGCCGCTCCTGCGCCCACGGGATCTGCGGCTCCGACGCCATGCGCATCAACGGACGGAACCGCCTCGCCTGCAAGACGCTGATCAAGGACCTCGACATCTCGAAGCCCATCTACGTCGAGGCCATCAAGGGCCTGCCGCTCGAGAAGGACCTCGTCGTCGACATGGAGCCGTTCTTCGCGTCGTACCGCGAGGTGCAGCCGTTCCTCGTCGCGAACTCCGTGCCGGAGAAGGGCAAGGAGCGCCTGCAGACCATCGCCGACCGCGAGGTCTTCGACGACACCACCAAGTGCATCCTGTGCGCCGCGTGCACCTCCTCGTGCCCCGTGTTCTGGACCGACGGTCAGTACTTCGGCCCGGCGGCCATCGTCAACGCGCACCGCTTCATCTTCGACTCGCGCGACGACAACGCCGCCGTGCGCCTCGACATCCTCAACGACAAGGAGGGCGTGTGGCGGTGCCGCACGACCTTCAACTGCTCCGAGGCGTGCCCCCGCGGCATCGAGGTCACGAAGGCGATCGCAGAGGTCAAGCAGGCGGTCCTTCGCGGACGCCCCTGAGGCATCTCCTCCCCCGCGCGAAGGGCGGCTCCGACTGCGGAGCCGCCCTTCGCGCGTCTCGGAGGCGTCCCGGCGTGGGGCGCCTTGGATAGGGTGGGGTCGTGTCCGACCCCACTGGTGCCGCGACCGAGCCCGGTCGTCTCGATGCGGCGGTCGAGCGCGCGACCGCGCTGACGCAGCGCACCCTGGGACTGTTCCCGGTGCGGGTGTGGCGACACTTCCTGCAGCACAACGGCTTCCTGCTCGCCGCGGGCGTGAGCTATCAGGCGCTGTTCGCCATCTTCGCCGCGGTGTACCTGGCCTTCGCCATCGCCGGTCTCTGGCTGGGCGGCAGCGAAGATGCGGTCAACGGCCTCATCGACATCATCAACAACTACATCCCGAACCTGATCCTCGATCAGGGCGGCGTGTTCACACCGCAGCAGGTGCAGGAGATCGCCTCCAACACGACCGGCGTGCTCGGCGTCACCGGCCTCATCGCCCTGGGCACGGTGATCTGGACCGCGATCGGCTGGGTCACCTTCTCCCGCCGCGCCGTGCGAGACATCTTCGGGCTCGAGCCCGACCGCCGCAGCTACCTGCTGCTGAAGGCCCGCGATCTGCTCGCGGCCCTCATCTTCGGGGTGGCCCTGATCCTCGGGTCGGCCCTCAGCTCGGCCAGTGCGGCCGTGCTGCGCTGGCTCCTCACCCTCCTCGGGTGGGACTCCGGATCGGACGGGCTGAACCTCAGCATCCGGATCGGGACCGTGCTCGTGTCCTTCGTGCTCCTGACCGGGGCCCTGGCCGCGATGGTGCGATTCCTCACCGGGACCTCGCTGCACTGGGGAGTGATCTGGCCGGGCGCACTCCTCGGCGGTGCGGCCATGACCGTGCTGCAGTTCGGTGTCGGCTTCCTGCTGAGCTACACGCCGTCGAACCCTCTCCTGGCCACGTTCGCGATCTTCGTCGGACTGCTGCTGTGGTTCCGCGTGAACGGCGTCGTGATGCTCGTCGCGGCGTCGTGGATGGCGGTGACGGCGCAGGACCGCGACCTGCCGCTCCTCGCCCAGACCGAGGCGGAGCGCCGCATCGACGAGCACCGGGCGCTGCTCGTCGCCGCGCGCATCCGAGCCCGAGACGCGCAGGCGGAGCGCGATGCCGCCCCCTGGTACCGCGTGTGGGCGACCGAGCGGGCGCTGCGCCGCGCACGGGAGGAAGTGGCGCACCTCGAGGCCACTGCCCCGCCGCCGCTGCCGGCGGGTTCCCCGCTGGCACAGCGTCTGCTCACAGAGCTCAACCACCGCCAGGACCGCGGTGATGTCGGAGGCGCTCGTTAGGCTGGAGGAATGCCTCATCTGCGTATCGCCACGGTCAATGTCAACGGGATCCGAGCGGCGGCTCGCAACGGGATGAGCTCGTGGCTCGACGCGGCGGACATCGACATCCTCACCCTGCAGGAGGTCCGCGGCCAGGACGAGCACATCGAGGCCGCCCTCCCCGGATGGACCTTCGTGCACGACGAGGCGACGGCGAAGGGGCGCGCAGGCGTCGCGATCGCCAGCCGCCTCCCCGCCGTCGCTTCCCGCACCGACTTCGGGCCGGAGGACTTCGATTCGAAGGGGCGCTGGATCGAGGCCGACTACGTGATCGGCGACCGGCCGCTGACGGTGGTCAGCGCCTACGTGCACTCGGGCGAGGCGGACACCCCGAAGCAGGACGAGAAGTGGAAGTTCCTCGACGCGTTCGAGGCCCGACTCGCGTCGCTGAACACCGACGGCGCCCTCGCCCTCGTCACGGGCGACCTCAACGTGGGACACCGCGAGCTCGATATCAAGAACTGGCGCGGGAACCGCACCAAGGCCGGCTTCCTCCCGCGGGAACGCGCGTACTTCGACCGGTTCCTCGGCGAGGCGGGCACGTCGATCACGGGGACCGATGGCTCGGTCGGCACCGGCCTCGGCTGGGTCGATGTCGGGCGCCGCTTCCACGGTGAGGTCGACGGTCCGTACACGTGGTGGTCCATGCGCGGGAAGGCATTCGACAACGACTCCGGGTGGCGCATCGACTACCACCTCGCAACTCCCGCTCTCGCGGAACGGGTCGAGGCTTACCACGTCGCCAGGGCCGCCGCCTACGACCAGCGCTGGAGCGACCACGCACCGGTCGTCGTCGACTACTCGTACTGACGACGCCGAGCCGGCCGCGCAAGCGGTTGCGTCGTGCCGGGCCGCGCTCGCGCACAGAGTGCGTTACCCGGACACGGATCGCGCCGAGCCGGCCGCGCGGGAGGTTACGTCGTGCCGGGCTCGCTAGGAGCCGGGCTAAGAGCCGGGCTGCGCAGCCGCGTGCCGGTCCTGTTCGCGGTACCACCCGCGGTACTCCAAGACCGTCCCCAGCACCGGGTTCACCGCGCGCATGTCGATCGTGCGACGACGGTGCTCCTCGTCCCAGCCGTCCACGAGATCGACGTGCACGCCGAGGGGTCCGCGGAGCGCGACCCGTCGACCGCACAGACGCAGCGCGACCCGCACCGTGCTCATGCGGAGGAACCCCTCCGGTGTCACGGAGCACGCCTCGATCAGCTCGACCCGACCGCGCGAGCCGAGGAGGTTGCGCACCAGCCCAGGGCGGACGCTCACGGTCAGACGGTCGGCGATCTCCTGCGCACCGCGGGAGAAGCCGAACACGCGGACGGAGTCGAGCGTGGCACGCCCCGACGGAGACCGCCCGGACACCGTCATCAGCGTGAAGGGCACCGCGCGGCCCCGGGCGGTGACGAGCAGACGCGGGCCCACGACGGGACGGGCGAGCGCCGACCATCGACCGAAGCGGCTTCCCGCGATCGCGAACACTCCCTCCGCGTGACCGACGGCCGAGGGGCGACGGAACGAGGCGAGCAGTTCCGGATGCAGTCGCTCCGCCTCCGCTCCGAGGGCGTCGAGGAAGACCTGGCCTCGTGCGGGCGGGGGTGTCTCGGTCATGCCGCCAGCGTAGGCGACGGCCGCGCGGAGGGCCGCGCGACGGGCGCATAGGATTGACGGGTGAACAAGCCTCGTCTCTACTCCGGAATGCAGCCCTCCGCCGACTCCCTCCAGATCGGCAACTACATCGGCGCTCTCCTGCAGTGGCGAGAGCTGCAGAACTCGTACGACGCCTTCTTCTCCGTGGTCGACCTGCACGCCCTGACCGTGGCCCAGGAGCCGGCGGAGCTGCGGGAGAAGACGCGCCGGACGGCTGCGCAGTACATCGCAGCGGGCATCGAGCCCTCGCAGTCGACGCTGTACGTGCAGTCCCACGTGCGCGCACACGCCGAGCTGGCCTGGATCCTCAGCACGATCACCGGTTTCGGCGAGGCCGGTCGCATGACGCAGTTCAAGGACAAGTCCGCCCGGTACGGCGCTGACTCGACCAGCGTCGGACTCTTCACCTATCCAGTGCTCATGGCCGCGGACATCCTCCTCTACCAGACCGACGTCGTGCCGGTCGGCGACGACCAGAAGCAGCACGTCGAGCTCACGCGCGACCTCGCCGAGCGCTTCAACACGCGCTTCGGTCCCACCTTCACGGTGCCGATCCCCGTCATCCAGAAGGAGACGGCACGGATCTACGACCTGCAGAACCCGACCGCGAAGATGTCGAAGTCGGCGGAGAGCGACGCCGGCGTCCTGTGGATGCTCGACGACCCGGCCAAGTCGGCCAAGAAGATCATGCGGGCCGTGACCGACAACGAGGGCTCGGTGCGGTTCGACCGCGAGAACAAGCCCGGTGTCTCGAACCTGCTGACGATCTACGCAGCCCTCACCGGTCGGCAGATCGCCGCGATCGAGGACGAGTACGCGGGCCGTGGCTACGGAGACTTCAAGAAGGGCCTGGCAGAGGTCGTGGTGGCGGAGTTCGGGCCGGTGCGGGAGCGCGCGCTCGAGCTCCTCGACGACCCGGCCGAGCTCGACCGCATCCTCGCCGCGAACGCCGCCCGCGCGGACGCCGTCGCCGATGCGACGCTGTCCGACGTGTACGACCGCGTCGGACTGCTCCGGCGGGTCTGACGGCGGCGGCGCCCGGGGGCGAGGACGGCAGCGCCTCTAGGATGGGGGCGTGACCGATCCCCAGCTGCCTCCTCCCCCCGGCGCACGCTCGACCCCCGACGGACCCCCGCCGGCACCCCCGGCATACGCCCCCGCGCCGACCGCCGCCCCGGTCCCGCCCGCATACGATGCCGCACCGGTCCCGCCGTCGTACGCAGCCGCCCCGGTACCCCCGGCATACGCCGCTGCCCCCGGCGCGTACCCGACCGCGGCTCCGGTCGCACCCGCCGCCCCTCCCGGTGCCTACGCCGTGCCCGTGGGCGGCTACGCGGTGCCGTCCGGGGCCTACAGCGTGCCGGATGCGGCTCCGCAGCGCTCCGGCGTCCTGGGCTCGCTCGCTCTCGTCTTCTCCCTCGTCGCGGCCGTCGTGGCCCCGATCCTCGGCGGCATCAGCGCCTTCGAGATCGGCCGACGACTCCCCTACGGCGTCTCGAGCGGTAATGACCTGAGCGTCCTCAGCCCGGCGCGAGATCAGGTGCTGTGGGCGGAGCTGTCGTTCTGGACCGGGACGGTGTTCGGCGTCGCCGCGCTCGTCCTCGGCATCATCGCGATCCGCCGTCGGCAGGGTCGCGGTGCCGGGATCGCCGCGCTCGTGCTCGCCGTGCTCGGCGTCGTGATCTTCTCCGCCGTCGTGCTCGTCACGTTCGCCGTCGGTGGTGCCGCCGGATTCGCAGGCTCCCCCGCCTGATCGCTCGGCCGCTCAGCGGGGCGCGTGGTGCTTCTGCTGCGCGGCCAGGAGCCCCTCGTCCACCAGCAGCTCGACCGCATCGGCGGCATCCGCGACGAGGAGCGGCAGGTTCGCCCGCTCGTCCTTCCCGAACGGGGACAGCACCCAATCGGCGGGGTCCTGACGCCCGGGCGGGCGCCCGATCCCCACGCGCACGCGCGGGAACTCGGGCGTCGTGAGCGCGCGCGCCACGTCGCGCACGCCGTTGTGTCCGCCGTGGCCGCCGCCCGTCTTCAGCTTCACCGTGTCGAACGGGATGTCGAGCTCGTCGTGCACCACGACCACGTGCTCCGGCGCGACGGAGTAGAACCGGGCCAGTGCGGCGACCGGTGTCCCCGAGACGTTCATGAAGGTGTTCGGCTTGGCGAGCACGAGCTTGTCCGCCCCCGGGCGCAGCCACGTCTCCACCACACGAGCACCGCCCTTGTGCTCACGGAACGTCTCGCCGCGCCTGCTCGCCAACTCGTCGACGACCAGCTGGCCGATGTTGTGGCGGGTCGCCTCGTACCGCGGGCCCGGGTTGCCGAGTCCGACAACGAGCCAAGTGACTGCCATTCCTCGTCCTCTCTCGCGGGCGCCGCGCACCCGGTCAGGATACGACGGAGGGGACGCGATGCGATCGCGTCCCCTCCGTGGTGAAGCTGTCGGAGATCACTCCGCGGCGGCCTCCTCGGCAGCCTCGGCGGGAGCCTCGCCCTCGGCGGCCTCGGCCTCGTCCTCGACCGGAGCGGCCGGAACGGCGATCGCGACGACCAGGACCTCGGGGTCGGTCAGCAGCGACGAGCCCTTGGGCAGGGTGACGTCGGCGGCCGTGATGTGCGCGCCCTCCTCGAGACCCTCGACCGACACCTCGATGTGCTCCGGGATGTGGGTGGCCTCGGCCTCGACCGACAGCGTGGTCGCGTCGAGGTTGACGATGGTGCCGGGAGCCGACTCGCCCGTGACGACGACGGGAACGTCGATCGCGACCTTCTCGCCCTTCTTCACGACCAGCAGGTCGATGTGCTCGATGATCTGGTGCACCGGGTCCTTCTGCACGTCCTTGACGAGCGCGAGCTGCGAGGTGCCCTCGATGTCGAGGTCGAGCAGCGCGTTCGCGCGACGCACGATCAGCGAGACCTGGTGGCCCGGGAGCGCGACGTGCACGGGCTCGGTGCCGTGGCCGTAGATGACGGCGGGGATCTTGCCGGCGGCGCGCAGACGACGGGCGAAGCCCTTGCCGAAGCTGTTGCGCAGCTCGGCGTGGACCGTGGTGTCTTCAGACATGGGTTCTCCTTCGGGGCACGCAGCGAAGGCGCCGCGCGGTGGTCTTGGAATTGTGAACTCGAACGCGGACGCGTGAGGAAAGCCACCGGGCTTGCTTCGCCGCGTCGATTACGGATATCCGCGCACGCGCAGAAGCATCCCTCGCCGAGGTACGTGTCCATGGTACCGGATCACCCGATAGGCTGAGGACACCGTCCCTTCTGCAGAACTCGGAGTACCCCCATGCTCGACGGCGCCTTCCTCTCGCACGTCCTCCTCTGGCTCATCGGCGCCATGACGCTCTGCGCCGCGATCGGTACCGCGGGCGCGCTGTTCTCGCTCGGCCGCTCCGGCTACCGCAAGGACTGATCGCCCCTCCGACGCTCCTCGTCCCGCCACGCGGCGACGATGGCGTCGACCTCCCCGGCGGGGTTCCGCGTGGCCTCGACCCGCACCCCGCGCTCATCACTCTCCAGCGGCTCCAGCGCCGCGAGCTGCGAGTCCAGCAGCGACGCCGGCATGAAGTGGTCCTCCCTCGCCCGCATCCGCGCGGCCAGCACCGCAGGATCGACGACGAGCTCCGCGAAGAACGCCTCCGGCGCCCCCGCCCTGATCGCCTCGCGGTAGCGACGCCGCAGCGCGGAGCAGGCGATCACGATCCGGTCGTGCGCGCGCAGCGTCTCGCCCACGACCCGCAACCACGGCAGGCGGTCCTCGTCGTCGAGCGGGACACCGGCAGCCATCTTGTCGACGCTGGTGAGCGGATGCAGATCGTCACCGTCGACGAACCGCGCGTCCAGCGCCTCCGCGAGGGCCCGGCCCACCGTCGACTTGCCCGAGCCGCTCGGCCCCATCACCACGATGCGGACGCTCATCGCCGCCCGGATCAGTAGAACTCGACGGTGTCGACCACGGCGCGCAGCTCGCGGCCGTCGAGCAGGCGGGTGGCGTTCTCCGCGAAGCGGCGGGCGATGCGCTCCTCCTCGCGGGAGCTGAGCGCCGCGGTGTGCGGACTCACGAGCACGCGCGGGTGCGACCACAGGGGCGAGTCCTCCGGCAGCGGCTCCTCCTCGAACACGTCCAGCCCGGCGAACCCCACGCGCCCGTCGTCCAGCGCCCGCAGCAGCGCGGCCTCGTCGATCACGCTCCCCCGGCCCACGTTGGTGACGATCACCCCGGGGCGCACCGCCCGCAGCACGTCGTCGCCGATCAGGTGCCGGGTCTGCGCGGTACCGGGCAGCGTGACCACGATCGCGTCGACCTCCGCGACCACCTCGCTCAGCGCATCCGGGGAGACGAGCCGCTCGACCCCCTCCACCGGGCGGCCGGAACGGCTCGTGCCCCACACCCGCGCACCCAGCGCATCGAATCGGCGCGCGCACTCCGCTCCGATCCCGCCCAACCCGACGACGAGCACCGTCATCTCCTCGACCTGCCTCATCTCCCACCGCTCGGGCCAGCGACGGTCGCGCTGATCCTCCAGCAGACGCGGCAACCCCTTGGCACCGGCGAGCACGGCGAACACCGCGAACTCGGCGAGCGTGCCACCGTGCACGCCGGCGCTCGTGGTGAAGACGACCCGGTCCAGGTCGGCGCGACCGAGGTCCGCGGCGCGCACCGTGCTCCCGCCGCCCGCCGCCGTGGTCATGACCCAGCGCAGCCGCGGGTTCGCGGACACCGTGCGCGCCAGGGCGCGGGGATCGACGTCCGGGATCCCGAACAGCACGTCGGCGGAGTCGACCAGGGCGTCGAAGGCCTCCTGCTGCTGCGGCGTGCGCGTGAACCCGGGGTCGCCCGACCAGTCCGCGGGCCCGCGCATCGGTGGCACGAGCGACGGATCGCTCACCACCTCCAGGCGCGGCTCCAGCTCTTCGATGAGCCGGCACAGCTCCTCGGGCAGCGGCACCGCCACCACGGCGCGCACCTTCTTCTCGGACTCCGTCACGGCGACTCCCTCTCTGCAGGCCTGCTTCGACCAGCGTAGAGGTCGAGGCGGGCCGCACCGCCGCGGCCTCACGAGGACACGATCGCGCACCGACCGACCGCACAGCGATACGCTGAACACAACCCTTCTTCACGATCGAGGAGCCCTCTGTGCCCGAAGCATCAGCGAACATCGGAGTCGTCGGACTCGCCGTCATGGGGTCGAACCTCGCCCGCAACCTCGCCAGCCGCGAGGGCAACACCGTGGCGATCTTCAACCGCAGCTACGAGAAGACCGAGACCCTCCTCGAGGAGCATCCGGAAGCCGGCTTCATCCCCGCCCGGACGTACCAGGAGTTCGCCGATGCGCTGCAGAAGCCGCGCACGGCCATCATCATGGTCAAGGCGGGTGCCCCGACCGACGCGGTGATCGATTCGCTGGTCGAAGTGTTCGAGCCGGGCGACATCATCGTCGACGGCGGCAACGCCTACTTCCCCGACACCATCCGCCGCGAGAAGGCCGTGCGGGAGACGGGCATCAACTTCGTCGGCGCCGGCATCTCCGGCGGCGAAGAGGGTGCGCTCACCGGTCCCTCGATCATGCCCGGCGGCTCCGACGAGTCGTGGGTCACGCTCGGCCCGATCCTCAAGTCCATCGCGGCGGTCGCCGAGGGCGAACCGTGCGTCACGCACGTGGGTCACGACGGTGCCGGCCACTTCGTCAAGATGGTGCACAACGGCATCGAGTACGCCGACATGCAGCTGATCGCCGAGGCCTACGACCTCATCCGTCGCGGCACCGGCAAGTCGCCCGCCGAGATCGCCGAGATCTTCGCGGAGTGGAACCGCGGCGAGCTCGAGTCGTACCTGATCGAGATCACCGCCGAGGTGCTCCGTCAGGTGGATGCGGAGACCGGCAAGCCCCTCGTCGATGTGATCCTCGACCAGGCCGGCGCCAAGGGCACCGGCGCCTGGACCGTGCAGACCGCGCTGTCGCTCGGCGTCCCGGTCTCCGGCATCGCCGAGGCGACCTTCGCCCGCTCGCTTTCCTCGCACCCCGAGCAGCGCGCCGTCGCCGCGTCGCTGCCCGGACCCGACGAGGAGTTCACCGTGCCGGCCGATCAGGTCGATGCGTTCATCGAGGACGTGCGCCTGGCGCTCTACGCGTCGAAGATCGTCGCGTACTCGCAGGGCTTCGACGAGATCCGCGCGGGGGCCGCCGAGTACGGCTGGAACATCGACCTCGGCGCGATCTCCAAGATCTGGCGCGGCGGCTGCATCATCCGGGCGCAGTTCCTGAACCGGATCGCGGACGCCTACGCCGAGACGCCCGACCTTCCCGTGCTGATGACGGCGCCGTACTTCGCCGAGGCGCTGACCCGCGCCCAGTCCGCCTGGCGCCGCGTCGTGGTGACGGCCGCGCAGTCGGGCATCCCCGCCCCGGCGTTCTCGTCGTCGCTGTCGTACTACGACGGCATCCGCGCCGACCGGCTCCCCGCCGCGCTCGTGCAGGGCCAGCGCGACTTCTTCGGCGCCCACACCTACAAGCGCATCGACAAGGACGGCACGTTCCACACGCTGTGGTCGGGCGACCGCACCGAGATCGAGGCCGAGGACACGCACTGACGCCTCCGTGCGACGAGGGCCCGGGAACCGCATGGTTCCCGGGCCCTCGTGCGTCGTCGCTCAGACGCTGATGTTGTGGTTGCGGCGGAACAGGTTCTGCGGGTCCCACTGCCGCTTGACCTCGCGGAGCCGGGCGAACGCCTCTTCGGCATACATGCCGGCGACCGTCTCGGACTGCTCCGTGTCGACGAAGTTGCTGTACTCGGCGAGGCGCCCCGCGGCGATCCGCTGGACCTCGACGGCAGCGCGCTCGCGCGCGGCGTCGTCGAGCAGTCCGGGGATGTCGAAGGCGGCCGCCATCACGAACCAGGTCGCGGAACGGGCGGGGAACGCGGTCGCCACCTGAGGCACGTCGGCGAAGGCGCCGCCGAGCGAGCGCAGGAACACGACCGACGCCGGATAGGCGCTCCGGAAGGCGATCAGGCGGTCGATCAGCTCATCATCGAGGTCGGACATGAGCCCGTTGGCCGCGATGAACCCGGGAGGAGCGGGGGCCTCCTCCCCCTCGGGCTGCGGCATCTCCAGCAGGATGTCGCGGTAGGCCGGCGTACTGACCTCACTGTGCACGCCATCGAGCGCGGCGATCGGGGCGAGGGCGGCCTGCAGCGCCTCGGGCTCGGGGCCGGCCCAGACCGCGGTGAGCCTGGCGCCCGCCGGCGCACTCGGGTCCATGGGCGGCACGTCCATGAACGTGACGGTGAGCTCGCGCGGGGCATCGCGCATCAGGTCGCGTGTCGCCCGGAGGACGTCGGTGGCATCACCGTCGACGACGTTCTCGGCCAGCGCGACGCCCGGGAGCCGGTGCGCCTCGAAGTCGAAGCGGGTGACGATGCCGAAGTTGCCGCCACCGCCCCGCAGCGCCCAGAACAGGTCGGGGTGCTCGTCGGCGGAGGTCTCGATCACGTCGCCGGTCGCGGTCACGACCTGCGCGCCGACCAGCTGGTCGACCGCGAGGCCCCAGGCCCGGACCATCCAGCCGATGCCGCCGCCGAGGGTGAGACCGCCCACGCCGACGCTCGCGGTGTCGCCCGAGCTGAGCGCGAGGCCGTGGTTCGCGAGCTCCGCGGCCACGTGGCCCCAGACGGCGCCGCCGCCGATGCGGACCCTGGTGCCCTCGACCTCGACGGAGGACAGGGCGCCGAGCTCGATGCGGATGCCGGGCGCGGGGGCGTGCGACCAGGGGCCGTGGCCGCCGGAGACGACGGTCAGCGGGACGGGTTCCCGTGCGGCGCGACGCACGAGGTCGGCGACCTCGGAGACGGTGGAGGGACGGTGGATGATGGGGGAAGGATGCTCGACGCTGTCGGTCATGAGCACACGGTAGACCCGGGCGCAGACATTCGGGAGGGCTGTTCCCAGAGAACACATAGCGGCCTCCATAGAAATCGCATAGGAGATTCCGCAGAATAGACGCTATGACCAGCGACCTGCCCGAACTGCGCCGCCCCGACGGCTCCCCTCTGCGCATCCTCGCCGTGGACGACGAGCAGATGCTCACCGACCTGCTCGCCATGGCCCTGCGGATGGAGGGGTGGGAGGTGCGCACCGCGTCGTCCGGCCTCGAGGCCATCCAGGTGGCCAAGGAGTTCGAGCCGGACGCGCTCGTGCTCGACATCATGATGCCCGACCTCGACGGGATGTCCGTGCTCAAGCGGCTCCGCGATGCGGGCAACCTCGTGCCCGTGCTGTTCCTCACGGCCAAGGACGCCGTCGGCGACCGCGTGGCGGGCCTCACCGCCGGCGGCGACGACTACGTGACCAAGCCGTTCAGCCTCGAAGAGGTGATCGCCCGCCTGCGCGCGATCATCCGCCGCACCGGTCACGCGACCGCAGACGACGGGCAGTCCATCCTCCGCGTGGCCGACCTCACGCTCAACGAAGACAGCCACGAGGTCGTGCGCGACGGCACCGAGATCGAGCTGACCGCGACCGAGTTCGAGCTGCTGCGCTACCTGATGCGCAACGAGCGCCGCGTGCTGTCGAAGGCGCAGATCCTCGACCGGGTGTGGAGCTACGACTTCGGCGGGAAGTCGTCGGTGGTCGAGCTGTACATCTCCTACCTGCGCAAGAAGATCGACGCCGGACGCACTCCTCTGCTGCACACGGTGCGCGGCGTCGGCTACATGATCAAGGCCCCGCAGTGAGCGGAGCGACGATGACGCGACGCCCCATGAGCCTGCAGACGCGGCTCATGACGGCCGTGATCGGCTTCGTGTCGCTCATCCTCGTCATCGTCGCCATCATCACCAGCGCCACCCTCGGCAGCACGCTCGAACAGCAGCTCGACGACAAGGTCAAGGGCTACGCCGTCACGATCCGCGACCAGGTCGTCGAGCGGGTCGCGCCGTCCGATGCGACCGTCGAGAACATCCTCTACCGCATCGACCCCGTGCCGGGGCTGCTGCTCTCGGTGGGAAGCCCCGTCGCCGGTGCCACGGGCGTCGCGTTCCACGACAACCGCGCCGAGCTCAGCAACCGGTCGACCACCCTCACCTCCGAGCAGCTGCGACAGCTGTACGGCACGGTCGCCCTCGGCACCCAGGGCACCATCACGTTCGACGGGCTCGGCTCGTACCGCGTCTTCGCGACCACCGCGAGCAACGGCGTCGTCGTGGTCACCGGCCTCCCCCGCGACGAGATCCAGAACCAGCTCACGCAGCTGCTCACCGTGATCGTGCTCGCGACCGTGGGCGGCCTGATTCTCCTCGCCCTCACCACCGCGGTGACCATCCGGGTGAGCCTTCGTCCGCTGCGCGCGGTCGCCGCGACCGCCACCCGGGTCGCGAACCAGCAGCTCGACCGCGGCGAGGTCAGCATCACCGAGCGCGTGCCGCCCGCCGAGGCCGATCCGCGCACGGAGACCGGGCTGGTGGGCGCGGCGCTAAACAAGCTGCTCGACCACGTGGACGTCTCCCTCGCCGCTCGGCAGAAGAACGAGGAGCGCATGCGGCAGTTCGTCGCCGACGCGAGCCACGAGCTGCGCACCCCGCTCGCCTCGATCCGCGGCTACTCCGAGCTCTCCCTGCGCGCGCTCCGTCAGGCGGACGCCGCGACCGACCCCGCCAAGGCCCCCGAGGCGATCGAGGGCACCACGTCGTCGCTGGAGCGCATCCAGGCGCAGTCGCTGCGCATGACCAGGCTCGTGGAGGACCTGCTGCTTCTCGCCCGGCTCGACGAGGGCCGCGAGCTCGTCTACAGCAACGTCGACCTCGCGCAGCTCGCGCTGGAGGGCCTCTCCGACGCGCGGCCGACCGCACCCGAGCACCACTGGAGCATCGAGGTCCCGGACGAGCCGGTGCTGATCCTGGGCGATGCCGGGCGCATGCACCAGGTGGTGGCGAACCTGCTCGCGAACGCCAGGGCACACACCCCGGCGGGGACCACGGTGACGCTCAGCGTCGCCAGGGAGGGCGACGACGCCGTGCTCCGCGTGCACGACGACGGGCCGGGCATCGACCCCGCGATCCGCGACGAGCTCTTCGCCCGCTTCGCCCGCGGTGACACCTCGCGCGCCCGTCAGACCGGCGGCACCGGGCTCGGCCTCGCGATCGTGAAGGCCATCGTCGAGGGGCACGGCGGCGTGATCGACGTGACCAGCGAGCCGGGTGACACCACCTTCACGGTGCGGATCCCGTCCGCGCCCGCTCCGGCCCCCGCTCAGTAACCCGCGAACGCGTCGGTCGTGAGGCTGCGCGCCCTCTGCAGCGCCGGCGCGAGGTCGGCGATCAGCCGCGGCGGTCCGGAGATGAACGCGTGCCGCTCGGCCAGGTCGGGCACGGCCTGCTCGAGCGACTCCGCACCCAGGCGCGCGCCCCGCGCCCAGGACCAGTGCGCGGGAAGCCCGGTGGGCTCGTCGCGCGTGAACACCACCGTCCGCACGCCGGTCGCCTCCAGCTCCTCCCGGAACGCGAGCTCCGCGGCCTCCGCGGCGACGTAGACCAGCACCACGTCGCGCTGCTGACCCGTGGCCCGCAGCTGCCGCAACTGCGACACGAACGGCGTCACGCCGATGCCCGCCGCGACCATGAGCACGGGCTGCTCGCCGCGCGGAAGGACGAAGTCGCCCCACGTGCCGGTGACCGCGAACGTCGCCCCCGGCTCCGCGGCCGCCAGCGCGCGCTTGTAGCTGGACGGGTGCTTCTGGTCGCCGTTCTTGTACGCGATGCGCAGCGTCGGCAGGTCGGCCGGTGCCGAGACGATGCTGAACTCCCGTCGAGTGCCCCGCGCGTCGGGACGACGGTGCGGCACGTCCAGCTCGAGGTACTGGCCGGCGAGGAACCGGACCCGCCCCTTCGCGCGGAACGTGAGCTCCTGCGCGGTCGGGGTGACGAAGGTGCGACGCTCCAGCACGAGCCGCACCGAGCCGCGCAGCGCGAACGCGAAGGCGAGCAGGTTGCCGATCAGCAGCGCCCGCTCCTGGCCGAGCGTGAACAGCCCGGCCACCGAGATCGGCCAGCCGGCGAGCACACCGACCAGGACCGCGACCGCCAGCTGCTGTCGCCGTCGCGGCGGGAGCGTGAGCGGCTCGGACAGCATGAACGCGCCGAGGAACAGGAACGGCGACTGCAGCACCGCGAACGACAGCGCCGTGACGAGGTCGAACGGGATGTCGAACTGCGCCGCCTGCACGGCCTGGCGCACCAGGGACGTGGCCACCGCGGCCACGAGGAAGAGCGACACGACCCGGATCTTCTCGGTGCGCCAGAGCACGGCGAGCCCGAGCAGCACCACCGGCACGGCGAGCACCGGAGTGCCGACCCACCACGACGACGAAGTGCCCAGCCACGCGAAGGCTCCGAACGCGCCAAGGATCGAGACGACCGCCGCACCGAAGGCCGCCGGGTTGAAGATGTGGCGGCCGCGCCAGGCGATCACGTACTTCGACACGCTCGCCACGGCGCCCGCGATCGCGAGCCCGAGCAAGGCTGCGGGCTCCACACCGGGACGCAGCACGAACAGCAGGATGAGCGCGGTCACCAGCGACGACTCGATCCGCCACGGCAGCCGGAGGATGCGCTGCGCCGCCGCGTCCACCGCCGAGATCACGGCCGCGAGCACCACGAACGACACCACGAGCTCGACGGGCGTCGGCGACACGATCACCCCGAACAGCGACAGGACGAGGGCGATCGCGGCGAGGGCGATGAGGGCGAACAGCACCAGGCGGTACATCGACAGCGCGCCCAGCACGGCGAGGACGCGCTGGCGTGCAGCGGCGAATGTCGTGATCACGGTTCCACTCTTCCCTAGTCAGCGGCCGCCCGGCCAGGCCCGCCCACCGTGAACAGCTCGGCCGGACAGCCCTGCGAGCACTGCAGGCGCCCATCGGTGGTCATGCGCACCCACTCCACGCCCCAGGCCAGGGCGAGCGCCGGGCCCCCGTCGAAGAACAGCGCGGTGGCCACGGCGTCGGCGATCATCGCGTCGGGCGCCAGCGCCCAGGCCGCCGCCCAGGTGCGCACGGGCACCCCGGTGCGGGCGTCCAGGACGTGATGCAGCCCGTCTCCCCACGCACGGCGGTTCACGGCCGAGGCGCACAGCGCGCCGTCACGCACCTCGACCACGCCCACGGCCTTCCGCGGGTCGTACGGATGCTCCAGGGCGACGCGCTCACCGGAGCCGCGGACCCGGAGGTCACCGCCCGCGTCGACCACGACGTCGTCCGGCACCTCCGCCAGTTCCGTCATCACCAGGTCCACCAGGCGACCCTTGCCGAGCGCGCCGACGTCGAGCAGGGCCGGAGCCGACGCGGTCACCCCGGTCGAGGTCCACGAGACCCGCTCCGTCCAGTCCGCGGGCGCGGCGAGCGGGTCCCGCGGCACGAGCGAGTACTCCCGGTCGTAGCCCAGGGCGGCGAGACTGTCGGCGACGAGAGGGTTGACGGCCCCGTCGGTCGCCGTGGTCAGCGCGCGATACGCGTCGAGCATGGGCGCCGCGTCGGCGGAGGCCAGCGTCCCGCCCTCGCGCCCGAGCCGCGAGACCTCCGAGTCGGCCCGGAACCGCGACCAGGCGCGGTCGAACCTCTCGATCACCGCCGACACGGCGGATCGGACGGGCTCCGGGAGCGGCGATGACGTCTCGATCTCCCAGTGCGTGCCGATCGCCTCGAAACGCCAACCCGCCATGACGAGGCCCCGCGCCTAGGAGGCGGCCTGCTCCTTGATCGACTCGACCGCGTCGTTGAAGCCGCCGCTGGTGAGCGACGACCCCGCGACGCGGCTCACGTTCAGCTCGTCGATGGGCTTGCCCACGACCTCGTCCGCGATGCCGTCGATGAACTGGCCCTGATACTGCTCGGTCTCGGGTGCCTTCGGGTCGCCCGTCACCTCGACGTCGGTCACGACGCCGTCCGCGAGCGTGAGAGTGACCGAGATCTGCTCGACCGTCTCCGGGGTCTGGTACGACCCCTCGGCGGTGTAGGTGCCGTCGTTGTAGGAGCCCGCGGCGTCGCCCCCGCCGGACGACGAGCTCGAACCCGTCGGCGCCGTCGAAGCGTTCGACGAGTCGGCGGCGTCGGGGGTGCCCGCGCACCCCGCGAGCACGACCAGGCCGGCGACCCCGAGAAGCGCGGAACCGGTGCGGACGGACGTGGGTACGGTCGTGCGGATCATGGGGGCCTCCGTGGGTCGGGGTCTGTCGATCCTTCGACGGTAGGGACCGCGCCTATGCTCCGGCTGTGCTGTGCCGATGCGTCAGGCGTCGCCGCCGAACATGCTCGTCACGGAGCCGTCCTCGAACACCTCGTGGATCGCCCTGGCCAGCAGGGGGGCGATCGGCAGGATCGTGAGGTTGTCCCAGCGGCGCGACGCCGACAGCGGGATCGTGTCCGTCACGACGACCTCATCGATCGAGGCGTCCTGCAACCGCTCCGAGGCGGGGTCGCTGAAGATCGCGTGGGTCGCGGCCACGATCACACGGTGCGCGCCGTTGGCCTTGAGCGCCTGAGCGGCCTTCACGATCGTGCCGCCGGTGTCGATCATGTCGTCGACCAGAAGGCACGTGCGCCCCTCGACGGCGCCGACGATCTCGTGCACCGACACCTGGTTGGCGACCTTCGGGTCGCGGCGCTTGTGGATGATCGCGAGCGGCGCACCGAGGCTGTCCGACCACGTGTCGGCGACGCGGACGCGGCCCATGTCGGGCGAGACGACCGTGAGGATCTCGCGGTCCTCCGGGCTCAGCGTGCGCTCGAAGTGGTCGAGCAGCACCGGCTTGGCGAAGAGATGGTCGACCGGGCCGTCGAAGAAGCCCTGGATCTGCGCCGCGTGCAGGTCGACGCTCATGACGCGGTCGGCGCCGGCCGTCTTGAGCAGGTCGGCGACCAGGCGGGCGCTGATCGGCTCACGGCCGCGGCCCTTCTTGTCCTGGCGCGAATACGGATAGTAGGGGGCGACGACGGTGATGCGCTTGGCCGACGCGCGCTTGGCGGCGTCGATCATGATGAGCGTCTCCATGAGCCACTCGTTCACCGGTTCACCGAAGGTCTGGATGAGGAAGAGGTCGACGCCGCGGATCGAGACCTCGAAGCGGGCGTAGATCTCACCCGACGCGAACGTGCGGTGCTCCACCGGCGCGATCTCGGTGCCCAGGGCCTCGGCGACGGCCGCTGTCAGCTCGGGGTGGGAGCGCCCGCCCGCGACGACGAGCCGCTTCTTGGTCTTCGCGATGATCCCGGGGGCCACCCCGTTGTCGCGATCCAGGTCGACCGTCTTCTTCTTCCGGGCCATGCTCCGCCTATTCCGCCGTGTTCTCCCGGGCCGCGGCGTCCGCCGCCCCCGTGCCTGCTCTGTTCTTCTCGACCCACCCCTCGACGTTGCGCTGGGGGGCCACGCTCATGGCCAGGGCACCGGCGGGGACGTCCTTGCGGACGACGGCGCCGGCACCGGTCTTCGCACCAGCACCCAGCCTAACGGGCGCGACCAGGACCGTGTGCGAGCCGGTGTGGACCTCGTCGCCGATCTCGGTGCGGTGCTTGTTCACGTCGTCGTAGTTGGCGGTGATGGTGCTCGCGCCCAGGTTGACCCCGCGGCCGATCGTCGCATCCCCCACGTAAGAGAGGTGCGGCACCTTGCTGCCCTCGCCGATCTCGGCGTTCTTCGTCTCGACGTACGCGCCGATCTTGCCCTTGGCGCCCAGCACGGTGCCGGGACGGAGGAAGGAGAAGGGCCCGACGGTCGCCTCGGCGCCGATCACGGCGAGCGTGGCGTCGGTGCGCCGCACCACCGCGTCCTCCCCCACCTCGCAGGTCACGAGCGTCGTGTCGGGACCGATCGTGGCGCCCGCGGCGACGGTGGTCGCGCGCAGGATCTGCGTGTTCGGCAGGAGCGTCACGTCGGGCGCCAGGGTGACGTCGTCGTCGATCCACGTGGTCGCCGGATCGATCACCGTGACGCCCTCGAGCTGCCAGCGGCGCACGATGCGGGCGTTCAAGCGGCGGCCGACCTCGGCGAGCTGCGCACGGTCGTTCACCCCGAACGTGACCTCGACGTCGTCGACGACCGAGGCGGCCACGCGGTCGCCGTCACGGCGCAGCAGCCCGGGCACATCGGTCAGGTACATCTCGCCCTGCGCGTTGTCGACGCCCACCTGCGGCAGGTACGTGCGCAGCGTCGCGGCACGGAACACGTACATGCCGGCGTTGATCTCGGTGACCGCGGCCTCCTCGGCCGTCGCGTCCTTCTGCTCGACGATGCGGTCGACACCGCCGTCCGCGTCGCGGATTACCCGGCCGTAGCCGGTGGGGTCGTCGACCAGGGCCGTCATGAGGGTGGCCGCCGCACCGGAGGCGCGGTGCTCCTCCAGGAACGCGGTGAGCGTCTCGGCGTCCGCGAGCGGGCAGTCGCCCGAGAGCACGAGCACATCGCCGTCGAAGTCGTCGGGCAGCGCATCGACCGCAACCTGCACGGCCCGCCCCGTGCCCGGCACGTCGTCCTGGTCGACGAACACCGCATCGGGGTAGTCCTCCGCGAGCGCGGCCACCACCTGGTCGCGCTCGTGACGCACGACGACCTCGATGTGCGCGGCCTGCAGCCGACGCGCCGTGGTGAGCACGTGCCCGACGAGCGGTCGGCCGCCGATGGGGTGCAGCACCTTGGGCAGCCGCGACTTCATGCGGGTGCCCTGACCTGCGGCGAGGACGACGATGGCGAGATTGTTCCCAGTCATGCTCCGCCGCCAGGACTCGAACCTAGACCTCACAGCTCCAAAGGCTGTCGTGCTGCCATTACACCACGGCGGACCGCGGCCCCCGCGTGGGCACCGCCCGACAAGTCTGCCACGTCCCCGCTCGTGTTCCGATGCACGCCCGGGTGGCCGACATCGCGACGAAACACGGCTCTGCGATGCTGGGGCCATGAGCGACGTCGTCATCACCCGCATCGCCTCCGCCACGCCGGACCTCGCGGCGTTCGTGTCCGCGCATCACGCCGAGATGCAGGGCACCGCGCCACCCGAGAGCCAGCACGCCCTGCCCATCGAGGGACTCCTCGCACCGCACGTGCGCCTGTTCGCCGCCACCCTGGACGACCGCATCGTCGGCACGGGCGCCCTCGCCACGGTCGACCACGGGCACGAGGAGCTCAAGTCGATGCGCACCGACCCCGCACTGCGCGGCCGCGGCATCGGACGCACCCTGGTGCGGTTCCTCCTCGACGACGCCACCGCCCGCGGGGTGCGCCGGGTGTCGCTGGAGACCGGGCGCGACGACTTCTTCCTGCCCGCGGTCGCGATGTACACCCGCGCGGGCTTCCGCGAGTGCGCGGCGTTCGGCCGCTACCGGCCGGATCCGCACAGCGTGTTCCTGACCCTGGAGCTGCCCGCCCGCGGGTCGGCGGACGACGGGGCGCACGCGATAATGAACGCATGAGCGAGGTGGATGAGGTCGACCGGATCGTCGGCGCGTGGAACACGCAGCGGCCCGACCTCGACTTCTCCCCGCTCGAGGTGCTCTCGCGGATGGACCGGCTGTCGCGTCACCTCGACCGCGCCCGCCGCGAGGTGTTCCGCCGCAGCGACCTCGAGTCGTGGGAGTGGGACGTGCTGTCGGCGCTGCGCCGCGCCGGCGCCCCCTTCCAGCTCTCCCCGAAGCAGCTGCTGCAGCAGACCCTCGTGTCCAGCGGCACCATGACCAACCGGATCGACCGGCTGGTCGGGCGGCGGCTGGTGCGCAGGGAGGCCGACCCCGGCGACGGCCGCAGCGTGCTGGTGACGCTCACCGACGACGGGCGCATCCGGGTGGACGCGGCGATCACCCGGCTGGTCGACGCGGAGGCCGAGCTGCTCAGGGCACTGTCGCGCGGCGACCGCGAACGGCTCGCCGGTCTGCTGCGCAAGCTCAGCCTGAGCTTCGACGCCTGACGCCGCTCACGCGTGCGCGGCGGATGTCGGCGGCCCGGGGCAGGATAGCCACGGATCACGACAAAGGAGCGGCATGCGCATCGCAGTGGCAGGCGGGACAGGACGGATCGGGCGGCTCGTGGTGGAGGAGGCGCGACGGCGAGGCCATGACGCGATCTCCCTCAGCCGCGGCGAAGGGGTGGACCTGACGACGGGCGAGGGTCTCGCGGCGCGACTCGACGGGGTCGACGCGGTGATCGACGCGACCAATCCCCCGGTGTCCGACGTGGCGGAGGCCGAGCGTGTGTTCGCGACGGTGACGCGCACCCTCCTGGTCGCCGGAGCCGCCGCCGGGGTCGCCCACCACGTGGCCCTGTCGATCGCGGCGCTCGATCGGGTGCAGGGCAACCCGCACTACTTCGGCAAGCGGGCCCAGGAGCGCGAGGTCGCCCGCGGCGCCGTGCCCTTCACGATCGTGCGCGCGACGCAGTTCCACGACTTCCCCGCCATGATCGCCGAGTGGTCGATCGTCGACGGCGAGGGCGTCGTCCCCCCGCTGCTGCTGCAGCCGATCGCCCCGGCAGACGTGGCGGTCGCCCTCGTCGAGGCGGCCGCCGCCCCCGCACTGGGCGGATCCTTCGACATCGCCGGGCCCCGCACCGAAGACGCCGTCGACATGGCCAGGCGCACCCTCGCCGCTCGCGGACGAGAGCTTCCGCTGCGCGCCTCGTGGCGCGGTGCGGCTCTGGGCGTCGAGTTCGCGGGCGAGGTGCTGCTCCCCGCCGAGGGAGCCCGGCTCGCCCCCACCACGTTCGACGACTGGATCGCCGCCGGGGCGGACTGAGCCGAGCGGACCGGCGCCGTCGCCTAGGGTGGAGGGGTCCCGCCCCTCCTGCCGAAGGCCGAACAATGGGCATGCCCTCCCCGCTTCCCGTGCGCGACGGCGTCGGCGCCACGCGACTGCACGTTCCGCTGACCGGGGATTGGCCGACGATCGCGGACTACATGGTCGAGCGGTTCTTCCACCTCGACCCCGAGCGGCTGCTCGTGCGGTTCGACCGCGGCGAGATCGTCGCCCGCGACGGACGACCGCTCAGGCGGGAGACGCCGCTGGGCGCCGAGGAGTTCGTCTGGTACTACCGCGAGCCGCCCGTCGAGAAGGAGATCCCCTTCACCGAGGAGATCCTGCACGAGGACGACCACCTCGTCGTGATCGACAAGCCGCACTTCCTGCCCACCACCCCGGGCGGCAAGTACCTGCAGAACTCCGCTCTCGTGCGGCTGCGCAACCGGCTCGGCAACCCGGAGCTCACGCCGATCCACCGCCTCGACCGCGCGACCGCCGGGCTGCTGATGTTCTCCGTCCGCCCCGCCACCCGCGGCGCCTACCAGCTGCTGTTCGAGGATCGACGGGTCGAGAAGGTGTACGAGGCCGTATCGGCCCGGCCCGCCGGCTGGAATCCCTCCCGCTTCCCGCTGGTGTACCGCACCCACATCGAGAAGCACCGCGGAGAGGTGCGCGTGCAGGTCGACGACACCCGGGAGCCCAACTCGGAGACGCTCATCGACGTGATCGACGCCGACGACCGCGTGGTGCACACCCTGCTGCGCCCGCACAGCGGCAAGATGCACCAGTTGCGCGTGCACCTGGCCGCGCTCGGGCTCGGCATCCTGCACGACGGCTTCTACCCGGAGCTGCTGCCCGAGCAGCCCGACGACTTCTCCCGGCCCCTGCAGCTCCTGGCGCGGGAACTGCGGTTCCTCGACCCGCTCACCGGTGAGGAGCGCGTGTTCACCACCCGCCGGAGCCTGCAGGACGCCCCGGCGCGCTGACCCGCGCCCCACCGGGGGTCAGCGTCGCATGATCCTCCGGGCGAGCCGCGTGCCCAGCAGCTGCACCAGGTGCACGAACACCACGATCAGGATGATGGCGGCCCACATCACGATCGGCTCGAACTGCCGGAAGCCGTAGATCTGCGCGAACGCACCCAGGCCGCCGCCGCCGATCAGACCGGCCATCGCGGTCATGTCGATGAGCGCGACCACGATGAACGTGTAGCCGAGGATCAGCGGTCCGAGGGACTCCGGGATCGCGACCGTGAACAGGATGCGCCACGGTCCCGCCCCCATCGCCCGCGCGGCCTCGATCACGCCGGGCGACACCGACACGAGGTGCTGCTCCACGATGCGGCCGATCGCGAACGCCGCCGCGAGCCCGATGATGAACGCGCCCGCCGTGGTGCCGATGCCCGACCCCACCACGAGCCGCGCGAACGGCTGCGCGACGGCCATGAAGATCACGAACGGGATGGGTCGGAAGAAGTTGACCCCCAGGTTGACGAGCACCGAGACGACCCGGTTCTGCAGGAGTCCACCGGGGCGCGTGATGTAGAGGATGATGCCGATCGCAAGACCGAGGATCCCTCCGAGCACGAGCGCGAACGACGCCATGTACAGCGTCTCCAGTGCGGCCGACCAGAACTCGGGCCACAGTTCGTTCAGACGATCCATCAGCGGGCCTCCTCTGCGGCGATCACGGTCACGTCCACGCGCTCACCGATCGTCGTGAGCGCCCTGTCGATCGCGGAGGAGTCTCCGCGGATCGCGAGCGTCAGGTGCCCGAACGCCCTGCCCCGGATGTCGTTGATGCCGCCGTACACGAGCTCGAAGTCGAGTCCGGCGGCCGCGAGGTCGAGGAACACCTGCGCCTGCGACGAGTCGCCGTCGCGGAACGAGAACGTGACGAGACGCCCGCGATGCCGCTCGCGCAGCACGGCGAGCTCGGACGGCGACGGCACGCCCTTCACGACCGTGCCGACGAAGCGCTGCGACGCCGGGTTCTGCGGCGCCGAGAACACGTCGAACACGTCGCCGCGCTCGATCACGCGACCGTTCTCCATCACGGCGACCTTGGTCGCGATCGTCTGGATGACGTCCATCTCATGGGTGATGACCACGATGGTGACGCCCTGCTCCTCGTTGACCCGCTTGAGCAGGTCGAGGACCTCGTGCGTGGTCTGCGGGTCGAGGGCGCTGGTGGCCTCGTCGGCGAGCAGGATCGCGGGCTTGGTGGCCAGGGCCCGGGCGATGCCGACGCGCTGCTTCTGGCCGCCGGACAGCTGCTCGGGGTAGGCCTTCGCCTTGTCGGACAGCCCCACGAACGACAGCAGCTCGGTCACCCGCGCCTCGATGTCGGGCTTCGACCAGCCGGCCAGCGTCAGCGGGTAGGCCACGTTCGACCGCACGGTGCGCGAGGAGAACAGGTTGAACTGCTGGAAGATCATGCCGATGCCGCCGCGCACGCGGCGCAGTTCGCGTTCGCCGAGCGTGGTGAGATCGACGCCGTCGACCGTGATGGTGCCGCTCGTCGCCGGCTCCAGGGCGTTGATCAGGCGCACCAGCGTCGACTTGCCGGCGCCGGAGTAGCCGATGATGCCGTACACGTCGCCCTGGTCGATGTCGAGGGTCACGTCGTCGACGGCGACGACCTCCGGTTCACCGTGACTGCGGGAGGGGTAGGTCTTGGACACGTTCGTCAGGGAGACGATCGGCATGTGCTGCTCCGGTCTGGGTCTCGGGAAACGGAGAATCGGGCGACGCGAGAGGCGCCACCCGATTCTCCCTCATGGGGTGGGGGTGCCCCGCACCCCCACTGCGTCACTTCTTCGCGTCGGCGTCCTTCTGGACCTTCTCCAGCGAGGCCACGAGGTCCTTCACCGGGGTCTGCAGCGCCACCGCCGTGCCACCGGAGGACTCGAGGAGTCCCGCCTGCACGTCCTCGTTCGTCTGGAAGATCTCGACCAGCTTGTTGTAGGTCTCGTTGTCGGCATCCTCTGCGCGGGCCGCGAAGATGTTCACGTACGGCAGGGCGCTCGGGTCCTCGGGGTCGTCCTGCGCGATCGCGTCGTCGAACGTGAGCCCGGCGTCCTCCACGAAGTCGTTGTTGATGATCGCAGCGGCGACATCGGGCAGCGAGGTGGGGATGAGCGCCGCCTCCAGCGCCTTCACCTGCACCTTCGACTTCTCGGTGTCGACGTCGGCGAGGTCGGAGTAGGGCGTGCCGCCGCTCTTCAGCTCGACGAGGCCGGCCTGCTGCAGCACGTTCAGCGCGCGGGCCTGGTTCGACGCGTCGTCCGGCACGGCGACGGTCTCGCCCTTGGGGATGTCGTCCACGTCGTCGTACTTCTTCGAGTACAGGCCGAGCGGGTAGATCGCGGTGGAGCCGATCGGCGTGAGGTCGGAGCCCGAGGCGTTGTTGTACTCGGCGAGGTACACGATGTGCTGGAACTGGTTGAGGTCGATCTCGCCCTCCGTCAGCGCGGGGTTCGGCTGCTCGTAGGAGCCGAAGTCGACCAGCTCGACCGTGATGCCCTCGTCGGCGGCAGCCGCGACGAAGGCGGGCCACTGCGCGTCGCCCTTGCCGACGACCCCGATCTTGACGGTCTCGTTCTCCGCGTCGCCGGAACCGGCGTCGGAGGAGGCCGTCGCGCATCCGGAGAGCGCGACGAACAGCGGGACCGCGGCGAGCGCGGCGAGGACGGTGGTGGTGCGGCGGGACATGATGAGGGGGTTCCTTCCTGGCGGGACCCGACTACGTTAGGCAGGTCGGGCGCAGGCGGCGGAATCGCGCCGTCACACGGCGTCACAGGTCCCGGCGGCGCCCGGGGCGGACCACCGGGTGAGGGTCAGTCGAACTCCTCGATGCCCTGCAGACGCACCTGTTCGAGGTCGAGCCGGGCCGAGATGCGCCGCACCACCAGGTCGTCCACGGTCCCGGCGCTGCGCAGCCCGAGCAGCACCTCGCGCTTGCGGTCGAGCAGCGCGAGCTTGAGTCGCGTGTGCTCCTCGTGCCGGATGAGCGGAGAGCGCTGGGCCAGGTCGACGTCGGCCGAGGTCGCGATCATCTGCAGCACCGTGCCGTCGCTCGACTCGGGGTCGACCGCGCCGCCGACGCCGCCGTCGGGTTCCGGCTCCCCGGTGCCCTCCTCCCCGCCGATGCCCAGGGGGTCGGGCTCGCCGAGCATGTCGTCCAGCGCCTCGGCCTCCGCGTCGATCAGGGCCTGCTCCCGCGCCAGGGTCCGGGCGTTCGCGAACTCCAGGTTGCGATACCCCTCGGCCCGCACGTGATCGCGCACCTCCGCGCCGACGCCGTGCTCGGCGGCCAGGTCGTCCAGCGCGGCCAGAGCGGCGCCGGAGATCGCACGCTCCGCGAGCTCGAACTCCTCGGCCTCCGCGTGGTCGACCGGGAACCGCGCCCAGCGCACCAGGGCGGGCAGCATGGGGGCCTGCGCGAGCAGACTGAGCAGGATCACCCCGGCCGTCACGAGCACGATCTCGTCGCGGCCGGCGATCGCGCCGCCCTCGGTCACGGTCGTGGGCACCGACAGGGCGATCGCGAGCGACACGGCTCCGCGCATCCCCGCGACGGTGGACACGAGGCGCGCACGGGAGCGCGAGCCAGGGGCCGGGCGGGCGGACGGCCTGCCCTGGAACAGCACGTTGAGCAGCTGGAACAGGTAGCGCACGACCAGCAGCGTGGCCCACACCGCGAGCGTGATCAGCACCAGTCGCCCGATCACCGACGGCGGCACCTCGTGCACCACGTACTGCACCTCGAGCCCGATGAGCACGAACAGCGCGCCGTTGAGGAGGAACACGCCGAAGGGCCACGCCGCGTCCGCCTGGCGCCGCGACGCCGCGGTCGTCACGCGCGGCGACACCCAGGCCACGATGAGTCCGGCCACGACCACGGCCAGCACCCCCGAGGCGTGCACCATCTCGGCGACAAGGAACGCCGAGAACGGCACGAGCAGCAGCGTCACGTTGATGACGATGGTCGACGACATGCGACGCAGCAGCAGGTACGCGATCGCGGCGACCGCGACGCCCGCCGCGACCCCGCCGACGTACGACACCAGCACGTCCCACGTGACCGAGAGCGGCGTGACCTGGCCGCCGAGCGCGAGCGACACCGCGATCGCATACAGGACGAGCGCGGTGCCGTCGTTCGTGAGGCTCTCCGCCTTCAGCTTCATGAACATGCGTCGCGGCAGCAGACGTCCGAGCGCGGCGACCGCGGTGGCATCGGGCGGGGCGACGGCGGCGCCCAGGATGAGCGCGACCTCCCACGGCATCCCGAACAGCACGCCGATGCCCGCGACCGCGAACGCCGAGGCCACCACGAGCAGGGTGCTCATCGGCAGGATGTAGCGGAAGTCGCGGCGGATCGAGCGCAGCGACGTGGTGAGGCTCTCCCAGAACAGGATCACGGGCAGGAACAGCAGCAGCACGGTCTCCGGCGGCAGCTGCACCTCGCGCAGCTCCGGCACGAAACCGAGCAGCAGTCCGAGCAGGACGAGGACGAGCGGGAGCGCGAGACGCACGCGCGGGGCGATCAGGGTTCCGACGAGGATCGTGAGTCCGAGCAGGACGGTGACTTCAAGGCCTTCCATCCCTACCTCCCAACGCTATGGGGAGAAGGATATTCCTGGTCTCAGCCGATCTGTTCGGTGAGTTCGAACCAGCGCAGCTCGAGCTCCTCGATCTCGGCCTCCTGCGCCGAGATCTCCTTCATCCGCTCCCCCAGTCCGGCGTAGTCGGACTGGTCGTGGTCGGCGAGTGCGTGCTTGGCCGCGTCGACCTGCGCGGTGAGCTTCTGGATGCGTCGTTCGAGCGCCGCGACCTCCTTCTGCGCCGTGCGGAGCGCGGCACCGTCGAGGCCGGTCGGTGCCGCCGCAGCGGCACTCGCGGAGGGCTTCGGCCCCTCGGCCTCCACCCGCTCGCGCAGCCGCAGGTACTCGTCCACGCCGCCGGGGAGGTGGCGCAGCCGTCCGGCGCCGTCGGGCCCCGGGAGGATCGCGTACTGCTGGTCGGTCACGCGCTCCAGGAAGTACCGGTCGTGGCTGACGACCAGGAGTGTGCCCGACCAGGAGTCGAGGAGGTCCTCGATCGCGGCGAGCATGTCGGTGTCCATGTCGTTGGTCGGCTCGTCGAGGATCAGCACGTTGGGCTGGTCGAGCAGCACGAGCAGCAGCTGCAACCGGCGCTGCTGGCCGCCCGAGAGGTCTTTGACCGGTGTCGACAGCTGCGCCGACGAGAACCCGAGCCGCTCCAGCAGCTGACCGGGCGTGAGGTCTTGCGCCTTCGACCCGGCGCCGAGCGTGTAGGAGGTGCGCAACCCGGAGATCACCACGCGCACCGGGTCGTTCCAGTGCGGCGTGAGCTCGTCGAGGCGCTGCGTGAGGGTGCGCACCTGCACGGTCTTGCCGCGCTTGACCCGGCCCTCTGTCGGCTCGACGGCACCGGAGATCAGCCCGAGCAGCGTGGACTTCCCCGCCCCGTTCACCCCGAGGATGCCGGTGCGCTCCCCCGGTGCGATGCGCCACTCCACGTCCTTCAGCACCGTCTTCACGCCGCCGTCCTCGGTCGGGTAGGTCACGCCGACGTCGAGCAGGTCGACCACGTCCTTCCCGAGCCGCGACACCGCGAGCGACTGCAGCGACACCTTGTCGCGGATCTCCGGCACGTCCGCGATCAGCTCGTTGGCCGCGTCGATGCGGAACTTCGGCTTGCTGGTGCGCGCGGGGGCGCCACGGCGCAGCCACGCGAGCTCCTTGCGGGCGAGGTTCTGCCGCTTCGCCTCGGTCGCCGCGGCCATGCGGTCGCGCTCGACCCGCTGCAGGATGTACGCCGCGTAGCCGCCCTCGAACGGCTCGACGATGCGGTCGTGCACCTCCCACGTCTCGGTGCAGATCTCGTCGAGGAACCAGCGGTCGTGCGTGACGACCAGCAGCGCCCCGGCATTCGGGGACCAGCGCTTCTTCAGGTGACCGGCGAGCCAGGTGATGGCCTCGACGTCGAGGTGGTTGGTGGGCTCGTCGAGCGCGATCACGTCCCAGTCGCCGGTCAGGAGCTTGGCGAGCGACACACGCCGCCGCTGGCCGCCGCTGAGCGATCCGATCCGCGCGTCCCACGGGAGCTCCCGCAGCAGCCCGTCGATCACATCGCGCACCCGGGCGTCGCCCGCCCACTCGTGCTCCGGCACGTCGCCGACCACGGCCGCGCCGATCGTGAGGTCGTCCGGGAGCGTATCCGCCTGGGTCAGCACACCGATGCGGGTGCCGCCGCGCACGGTCACCCGGCCGGAGTCCGGCTCCTTGGTGCCGGCGAGCATGCCGAGGAGGCTGGACTTGCCGTCGCCGTTGCGGCCGACGATCCCGATGCGGTCCCCCTCCTCGATGCCGAGGGTGACGGAGTCGAAGACGACGCGGGTCGGGTATTCGAGGTGCAGGGCTTCGGCCCCGAGAAGATGTGCCATGTCCTCTCCAGGGTAGTCGCGGATCGCGGGCCGCCCGCCCTGTCGTCAGCGGGAGCCGAAGAGCTCCGGCAGTGCCGCGGTGAACACGTCGAAGTGGCTGTACCAGACGGTGTGCGCCGCGCCGGGGATGCTCCGCACGCGGACGCCCTCGTGCTCGAACCGGCGCGCGTCCTCGTCGGTGACCCACGCGCTGGGGTCGGCGCGGACGACGATTGAGCCCGGTGCGGCGCTCCAGTGCCCATCGGAGCCGCACGACACGGACGCGGCCGTCGCGGCATCGAACCGCTCGGCCGCGCGGGCCTCCGCCTCGGCATCGGCGACCGAATAGAACGGACGCGCGCGGCGCAGCTCGGCCGGCGACAGGCGTGCACGCCGGTCGTGTTCGTACTGCGACACCAGCGCCGCGCGATCCTGACCGCCCTGCAGGGTCAGCGCCGCGTCGACGTAGACGGCGAGCGCCGGTTCGAGTCGCGGGGCGGCCGCGGCGAGGACCGTGGCACCGAAGGAGTGTCCCATCGCGGCGATCAGGGGCGGGCCGGGGGTGGCGGACGGGGGCTCGAGGAGGCGCGCCAGGGTCTCGACGACCGCGTCGGCCGCGCTCTCGATCGTGAGCTGCGGATCGCGCGGCGAGAGTCCGTGACCGGGGAGATCGAGCGCGAGCACGCGGAAACCGCGCTCCGTCAGCGCGGGCACGACGCGGTGCCAGCTCTCGGCGGAGCCCATCATGCCGTGGAGGAGCACGACCGTGTGCTCGCCCGAACCGGCTTCGACGACGTTGAGAAGCATCGCGTCAGTAAACCACGACCGTTACCTTTCCGTGACCTGACTTTCGTCCACACTCGTTCGATCCTTTGTTCGAATGTCGGTGGTCGGTGATGGAGTGAAGTCATGACCGCGCTGCTCGACGCCACCGACTCCCAGCGGGCGATGCTCGCCGAGCTGGTCGCGGGCCTGGTCGCGGCGGAGCAGACGCTGAGCAGCATGCAGGCCGCCCGCGACGGCTTGCTGGCCCTGGCCGGGCGCCTCGCGGTCGACATCGCCCGGCAGGGGCGCCACCCCGA
>NZ_SSDM01000224.1:0-9744 GCF_004794375.1 Microbacterium sp. K35
CGCCGGCCTGTCGGGGTCGCGCGGGTGTGCGCGCTGCCGTGTTCCTCGCCGCCGCGAGTCGCGCCGCATCGGCGCTGCGCGCTGCGGGCGCCACGGCTGAAGCATCAACGCTGCCCTTGGGTGTCGGCTCCACCACGACCTCGAGCGACGCGGCGGCATTTTCTGCGGCCGCCTTGGCCGGTGCCGCCGTTGCGCTGACGCTCTTCGCCGATGCGGAGGTCTTCGCCGCCGCCTTCGACGCCGCAGCCTTCGATGCCGTGGCCTTCGATGCCGTGGCCTTCGATGCCGTGGCCTTCGATGCCGTGGCCTTCGATGACGAGGCCTTCGATGCCGTGGCCTTCGATGACGAGCCCTTCGCTCCCGCGGCTTGCGATGCTGTCGTCTTCGCTGCCGTGGCCTTCGCTGCCGTCGTCTTCGCTGCCGCAGCCTTCGATGCCGTGGCCTTCGATGACGAGGCCTTCGATCCCGCGCCTTGCGATGCTGACGTTTTCGATGCCGCCGTCTTCGCGCCCGTGGGCTGTGGCGTCGCGCCGCTCTCGTCGGCGCTCTTCTTCACCGCCGCCCCGCCCGTCGCCTTCTTCACGGTGGTGGTGCTGCGGCGAGGCGCACGCGGCTTCTTGGCCGCGGTCGCGGCGGTCGCCTTCTTCGCGCTCTCCGCCGCTGACGCACTCGCGTCGGGCGTTCCCGAAGGGGTCTCGTTCGTGTCCACCTCGGCGGTGCGGTCGTCAGGGGAGGAAGTCACCGTCCTACGGTATCAATGGGCGGCTTCCAGCCAAGGCCCCACGCGACAATCCGACATCCGGACCGCAACGCGAGGAGGAATGCAAGGGGGTTGCCGAGGCTGTGCGTTGCGTGTGTACTCGGTCACGAAATGGCAACAGGGACCTCTGGGCCCCGGGCTTCCCAGGCGGAATCGCTAGCATGATTCCCGGCACGACGAAGTGTCTGGTCGGTGAACCGGCCGTGAACACAACTTCCTTTAGGAGCACTCGTGACTCTTCAGACCGTCATCCTCGCAGCCGGCATGGGCTCTCGACTCGGCCGCGCGCTGCCCAAAGCCGCTGACCGAGCTCAACGACGGCCGCACGATCATGCGCCAGCAGCACGACAACATCCGCGCCGCCTTCGGCTCTGACGCGCGCATCACCACCGTGGTGGGCTATCGCGCCGAGACGATCATCGAGGCGTTCCCCAACGTGAACTACGTCCACAACGACCGCTACGACGAGACCAACACGTCGAAGAGCCTCCTTCGCGCGCTCGGCGCCACCGGCCGCGGCGGGGTGCTCTGGATGAACGGCGACGTCGTGTTCGACCCGATGATCCTCGGCCGCGCGGTGGAGTACATCGAGCGCGACCAGTCGTTCGTGACCGTCAACACCGCCAAGGTGAGCGACGAAGAGGTCAAGTACACGGTCACGGCCGAGGGCTACATCAAGGAGCTGTCCAAGACCGTCAAGGGCGGGCTCGGCGAGGCAGTCGGCATCAACTACATCTCGTCCCGCGAGAAGAAGGCGTTCATGCGTCAGCTGCAGCGCGTCGAGGACCAGGACTACTTCGAGCGCGGCCTCGAGCTCGCGATCGCCGAAGACGGCCTGCTGCTCGAGCCGATGGACGTCTCGGACCTCTACGCGGTCGAGGTCGACTTCGCAGAAGACCTGGAGCGCGCGAACCTCTTCGTCTGATTCCACGACACCGAGAGCCCCTGTCCCCCGCGGACCGGGGCTCTCGGTGTTTTCGCGGTGGAATTCCGTAGGATCGGCGCCATGGCCCCCAAGGTGCACAAGATCCACTCCCTGCCGGATGACGCCCCGTGGGACAAAGGCATCCCGCCGACCGGCTCACCCGAACACCCGATGATGGTGCGCGGCCTCGACCGCGTTCTCTCTATCCAGCGACCGCTCGTCCTGGCGCACATCCGGAGCATCCGCCTTCGCCACCCGCACGCCACGCCCGCGGAGATCATCCGCATCCTGGAGCGGCGGTACCTCGCGGCGGTCACGGCCGGCGGCGCCGCCGTCGGTGCGACCGCGGTGGTCCCCGGGATCGGCACCGGCGTCACACTCGCGCTGTCCGGCGTGGAGACGGTCGGTTTCGTGGAGTCGACGGCGCTCTTCGCGCAGTCGGTGGCCGAGGTCCATGGGATCGCTGTCGGGAACCCCGACCGCGCGCGGGCGCTGGTGATGACGTTGATGCTCGGCAAGGAGGGCGTCGACCTGGTCGGTCAGCTGGCGGGACAGATCGCGGGGCGCGGGGTCAGCCGCTCGGCGTACTGGGGCGAACTCGTGACCAAGTCGCTGCCTCGTGCTGCCGTCGGCCCGCTGGTCGATCAGTTGAAGAGCATGTTCGTGAAGCAGTTCGCGGCGAAGGGCGGCGCATCCTTCGTCGGCAAAGCCATGCCGTTCGGTATCGGCGCGGCGATCGGCGGGGCAGGCAACCACCTCCTGGGCCGCCGCGTGCTGACGACCTCACACCGGGCGTTCGGGGCAGCCCCCGTCGATCTTCCCTCGGAGCTGGAGCCGGTGCCGGGTGCGGAGAAGCTGGAGCTGCGCATGCTCCGCGGTGCCCGCTACGCCGGCAACGCGGTCGCGGGCGCAGCCGGAACGGTCGCTCGTGGAGCGGGCTGGGTGGGCCACCGCGTGGGCGAGGTCGCGGGGCGACGTCGCGGGGACGCGGTCGCGGAGCTCGACGAGGGCGAGGGCGACCACAGCCTGCCCGAGCGTCCGGGTGCGGACACCGCCGAGCGGTGACGGCAGGGCGCGCACCTCACCAAAGGATCGCCCGACCCGTTGTGCCGAGCATCCAACGGACGCGACGACGGCGACGCTAGGGTGGAATCCGTGACGGACAAGCCCGACCTCTTTACCACCGCCGGCAAGATCGCGGATCTCCGCGCCCGCTACACCGAGGCCGTCGTCGACGCCGAGGCGAAGGCGAAGGAGAAGCAGCACGCGAAGGGCAAGATGACCGCCCGCGAGCGCATCGAACTCCTCGTCGACCCCGGGAGCTTCGTCGAGTTCGACGAGTACGTGCGCCACCGCACGACCGCCTTCGGCATGGACCGCTCGCGCCCCTACGGCGACTCCGTGGTCACGGGCGTCGGCACCATCCACGGGCGCACCGTCGCGGTCTACTCCCAGGACTTCTCGACGTTCGGCGGCTCGCTGGGCGAGGTCGCGGGCGAGAAGATCGTCAAGATCATGGAGTTCGCCCTCGCCGGAGGCATGCCGTGCATCGGCATCCTCGACTCGGGTGGCGCGCGCATCCAGGAGGGCGTGGTCGCGCTCGGGAAGTACGGCGAGATCTTCCGTCTGAACACCCGCGCGTCCGGCGTGATCCCCCAGATCTCCATCATCATGGGCCCGGCCGCGGGCGGCGCCGTGTACTCCCCCGCGCTCACCGACTTCGTCATCATGGTCGACAAGACCAGCCAGATGTTCGTGACCGGTCCCGACGTGATCAAGACCGTGACCGGCGAGGACGTCGGCATGGAGGAACTGGGCGGCGCCTACACGCACAACACGCGTTCGGGCGTGGCGCACTACCTCGCGGAGGACGAGGACGATGCGATCGACTACGCGCGCACGCTCCTCGGCTTCCTGCCCGACAACAACATGGCGGAGCTCCCCTCGTACGAGAGCGCGTTCGAGTTCGAGACCACCGACGCCGACCGCACGCTCAACACGATCGTCCCCGACTCCCCCAACCAGCCGTACGACATCCACACCGTCATCGAGCACGTCGTCGACGACGGCGACTTCCTCGAGGTGCAGCCGCTCTTCGCGCCGAACATCGTGATCGGCTTCGGCCGCATCGAGGGACGTTCCGTCGGCATCATCGCCAACCAGCCCTCGCAGATGGCGGGGACCCTCAACATCGAGGCGGGCGAGAAGGCCAGTCGCTTCGTGCGGTTCTGCGACGCGTTCTCCATCCCGATCGTGACGCTCGTGGACGTGCCCGGCTACCTTCCCGGCACCGACCAGGAGTGGACCGGCGTGATCCGCCGCGGCGCCAAGCTGCTGTACGCGTACGCGGAGGCGACGGTCCCGCTCGTCACGGTCATCCTGCGCAAGGCGTACGGCGGCGCCTACATCGTCATGGGATCCAAGCAGCTCGGTGCCGACGTGAACCTGGCCTGGCCGACCGCCGAGATCGCCGTCATGGGCGGCCAGGGCGCCGTCAACATCCTGTACCGCGGGGAGATCAAGAAGGCCGAGGAGGCCGGGGAGGACGTCGCCGCGGTCCGGACGCGACTCGCGAACGAGTACACGTACAACGTCGCATCCCCCTTCCTCGCCGCAGAGCGGGGTGAGCTCGACGGCATCATCGAGCCGGCCAACACCCGGGTGTCCGTGGCGAAGGCCCTGCGCGCTCTGCGCGGCAAGAGGGCCGAGCTGCCGCCCAAGAAGCACGGGAACATCCCGCTGTGACGGCGCAGGACGCTGTGGCGGAGGGCACGGCAGCGGCCCCTCCGATGCTCGAGATCACCCGGGGCACGGCGACGGAGGAAGAGCTCGCCGCCCTCATCGCCGTGATCGGAGACGCCTACGCCACCGAACAGGCGGAGGCGACGGTCGACGAGCCGCGCGTCTCCGCGTGGGAACGCACGCAGCGCCCGCTCCGGCGTCCCCTGCGCCGCGACATCCCCTGGGGCCGCTTCTCCGGCCGAGGCTGACGGGCTCGGCCGGAGGCACGTTCACCGGCCGAGCAGCAGGTCGGACGTGCGCGGCGTGAGCATCGAATCGAGAACGACGCACGCCGCGCCGACCGCACCGACGTCGTCGCCCACCACCGTGCTCTGCACCGGGAGCGCCCGGACGGCTCGCGTCGCGCTGGACCGCGCGAGCCGCGCGGCGACCTCCGGCAGCGACAGGTCGGCGAGGCGTCTCCAGAACGGACCGCCGAACACCACCCGGTCCACGTCGAGCAGGTCCGTGAGCACGAGCGTCAGCGTCGCCAGGTGTTCGGCGGCACGCTGCACGACAGCCCCCGCCGACGCCTCCCCGGCCGCGGCCCTGACACACAGTTCGGTGAGGCTCGCGTCGAGTGCGGCCCTGTCCCCGGGGCGCCGACCTCCGGCGAGAACCCCGAGCTGCTCCGCCCGTTCCACGATCGCCTCGGGGGTGCACACCACGTCGACGCAGCCCCGCGAGCCGCACGCACACCTCGGCCCCTCCGGATCGACCACGATGTGCCCGATCTCCCCGAGGTTGCGGGTGCTGCCACGCACCGCCTCGCCGTCTCGCACCACGGCGGCGCCGAGGCCGGTACCGAGATAGAGGAACACGAACGAGTCGTCGGACGGCCCGCGCCGCGTCCACAGCTCGCCGACAGCCGCTGCCGTGGTGTCCTTCTCCAGCACGACCGGCAAGGCGATCGCGGCCGCCAGATCGTCCTGCAGTGCCACCCGGTGCCAGCCGGGCAGCTTGGGAGGATCGATGACCGTGCCCCGGGTGGCGTCGAGCGGTCCCGGAGCAGCCACGCCCACCCCCGCGATCCGCTCGCGCGGCACTCCCGAGCCCTCGACGAGCTCCTCGATCTGCGCCGCGAGATCGGCCAGGATCAACGACGGGGCCTCAGCGGGCGTCGCCATGCTCGACCGCCGCACGACCTCCCCGGCGAGGTCGAGCAGCACGAAGGTCGTCACCGCTGGATCGAGGTGCACGCCGACCGCGAACCTGCTCTCCTCCACCAGCCGCAGCATGACCCGCGGCTTGCCCGGTCCGCTGATGGTCCGACCGGCTTCCCGGATGAGCCCCTCGTCGAGCAGCCGGCGCGTGATGTTCGTCACGGTCTGGGCCGAGAGCCCGGTGACCTGCGCCAGCTCGATACGGCTCAGCCCATCGACCGCATGCCGGACCGCCTCGAGGATGACCGACTGGTTGAAGTCGCCCATCCGCGGAAGGTTGGTTCCCCGCCGTGTACCCATCGTTCGATGATCCTCCTCACGCGTCGCTGCGCGTGTCCCCCAAAATACCTACAGACAAGGTGTTGACGACCCCGCAGACTGAAGGGGACGCTTCGCGTTCGGCTGGTCTCTCTGTCCCAGGGTAGACAGACGCTGATCGGCCACCAGCGGACGGTTTTCGGGTAACTGTCCGCACGGCGAGGGGCAGGCGATATCGCCGCCCCTCGCCCACTCTCCTCACGACCGCCGTGCGGGCTCGCTGCCCGCCTCGCGCACGATCTCGTGCCACAGGTCGACCGAGTCGTCGTCCGCTGCACGCCGTCCGGCACGACCCACCACGGTGACCGCCACCAGGGGGTCCTTGGCGGAGCGGATGATGATGCGGCCGGTCCCCGCCGAGCGCAGCACCTGCGCCAGCTCGTCCCGGATCTCGATCCGTCGATCCTCACCGATGCCGTCCAGCCCGCCCTCGTCGAACACCGTCACCGATGCACCGCGTCGACGGGCGGCCTCGATCGCATCGCGGACGTCGTCATTCAGCAGGTCCGCCCCGCGCAGCTCGTCGCGCAGCCGCCCCTCCGCCAGTCGCGCCTCCAGCCGCTCGTCCTCGTCCAGCGCACCGCGCGTCGCGACGACCCGACTCAGCACGGGCCCGGCGACGGCGAGGGCGAACTGCGTGCGCAGTCGCCGCTCCCGCTGCCGCACGCGCTGCGTGGCGTGCCAGGCCGACACCGCCTGCTGGATCTCGGAGAGCCGCTCCGTGTCCCTGACCGCCCTGTCCCAGAACATCACCAGGAGCTGCGCGACCACCACCCACATGATCGAGCCGACCACGCCCAGGTTCAGAGCGACGCCGACGCCGAGCGCCGCGGACGCCGTGGCGACCAGGATCGCCAGGGCCGACCACCCGATGACGGGTCGCCGCCGGACGACGCACACGACGGCCAGCAACCCGAGGCCGCCGATGTACCACGTGGCGAACGGTGCCGTACGGTCGGCGGGGTCGAGGGACACGGTGACCAGGATCGGGATCACCGCGGTCGCCGCCAGCGCGAGCAGCGACGTCCACAGCGGCATCCGCACGGTCGCGGGATGGCCGAGGATCGCGACGGTGACCACCGCGAGGAACAGTCCGATACCGAGCACCATGAGCAGCGGGGCCGTCGGCTGCTCGATCCACCAGACACCGCGCGCGACGAAGTACAGCGCGAAGCCCACGGCCAGCGACGTCGCGACACTGCGCACCGTCCGGTTCACGAGCGCTCCCATCCGAGCGTGACCGTCGTGCCGTCCTCATCCGACACGATCTGCGCGGTGCCGGCGACACCGGCCATGCGCGCGAGGATCGATGCGCGGATGCCCAGCCGGTCGGGGCCGATCGCGTCGACGTCGAAGCCGGGGCCGTGGTCGGAGATCGTGACCGCGATCCCCTCGTCGCCGTGGCCTTCCGCGACGATGTGCAGTCCACGTCCGTGCGCGTGCGTCACCGCGTTGCCGATCGCCTGCCGCGCCGCGAGCACCAGTGCTCTGGCGGCACGTCCGGGGATGAGGCCGATGCCTCCGCGCTCCTCGACGATGGCGTCCGCGCCGAGCTCCGACAGCGCCCGGCGCAGCTCGACGACGATCTGTGCGGTGCCGACCGGTTCGTCGCTGCCCTCCTCCGCCACCGCGGCCTCCGTGTTGGCCAGCCGCGTCAGCGCCTCCCTGGCCATCGCGACCGCGAGCTCCTGTGCCCTCTCCCCGTCCGCACGCTCCGCGGCGATCAGCGCGGCGAGCACGCTGTCGTGCATGAGCGCCGACATCGCCACCCGCTCCTCCTCCGCGGCGGCCGCGGCGGCCGCAGTGGCGTAGGACGCCACCGCCGTGCCCCTCGCCTCGTCGACGCCTCCCGCCACCGACCGGAACATCCAGCCGAGCGACACGATGACCACGCCCAGGATCAGCGTGAACGACACGTCGAACGCGGTCGTGACCCAGAACTCGCGCGAGAACCCGCCCTGCACCAGCCGGACGTAGCCGTACACGAACGGCACGCCCACCGCCCACGCGAACTGCAGCCGAAGCGGGAAGGCCAGCATCGCGGCGACCACCCCGACGTTCACCAGGAAGAAGATCCAGGGCTGCGCGCCGGCGACCTTGTCGGCGGGATCGACGACGACGGGCCACGCGGCGAGCGCGACCACGTAGACCACCGCGAAGATCCCCGCGGCGACGCGTACCGCGCGGCCGACCAGGCACGCCACGAGCATGACGATGAGCGGGACGAAGACGACCACGAGCAGGAGCATGTGCGGCACATCGGCCCTGGACAGGGTCGCGATCGCGGCGATGAGCGCCTGCACGCCGAGCACCGCCGAGCCCAGCGCCACCACGATCGCGAGGATCCGCTCCATCCGCTTCGACGTGAAGCGCTCGAAACCGCTCTCCACGCTGCCGGGAGACGGGATCTTGCTCCAGGCGTCGCGGACGCTGAGCGGCTCAGTGGGCACTCGGCGCCCCGTCGGCGGCCACGATGCCGTCCTTCATCGCCCGTCGCAACAGGTCGACCTTGGTGGGGGCGGGCCGCCCGACCTCGACGTACTTGACCCGGATGCGGGTGATGTTCTCCTTCGCGGTGGAGTAGGCGACGCCGAGCCGCTCGGCGACCGCCTTCAGCGGCAGCCCCGTGGCATACAGCCGCAGGACCTCGCGCTCTCGCGTGGAGAGCTGGGCATCCGCGAAGGCCCGGTCGCCGTCCACCGCGCTCGCCCACTCGACATTGTTCAACGCCTCGCCCTGGGCGACCGTGCGGATCGCGTCGAGCACGTCGTCGAGGGCCGAGGACTTGCTGACCACGCCGGCGGCACCCGCCGCGAGCGCCTCCCGCACCGCGGCCGGCCGGTCGGCGACGCTGTGGATGACCACGCTCGCCCCGTCTGCCACGAGCGAGGTGACGTTCTCGGTCACGGTCGTCCCGTCACCGAGGGTGAGGTCGAGCACCACCACGTCGGCGGGCGGCACGACCGCGCTGGACCGCCACGTCAGATACGACCCCACCGTGCTGCCGGAGAACACCACGGTCTGCCCGTCGCGGGCGAACGCGGCCTCGAGACCGAGGCGGACGGACTCGTGGTCGTCGATGAGGGCGACGGTGCTCATGCCCACAGCCTACTGAGTCCCGCTCGCGGGTCGCCGCGCCGTCAGCGGGTGAGGAGCGCGACGACCTCGAAGTGATGCGAGTGCGGGAACAGGTCGAAGCCGCGCAGCGTCCCCACCCGCCACCCGAGCTCGCGGAACGTGCCGAGGTCGCGGGCGAGCGCCACCGGGTCGCACGCCACGTACACGACCGCCTCCGGGGCGAGCGCGTGCACACCCTCGACGACCGCGCGACCCGCACCGGCGCGCGGCGGGTCGAGCACCACGGCGCCCGTACGACCGCGGCTCGACGCGCCGGAGAGGAAACGGTCGACCCTGGCGGTCACCGCCGACACCTCGACCGGAGCGAGATTGACCTTGGCGTGCTCGGTCGCCCGCCTGCTCGACTCGACGGTGACGATGTCGGTGCCGCCCAGATCCGCCAGCGTGCGGGCGAACAGTCCTACCCCGCCGTACAGGTCGTAGTGCGTCGCACCCGGGTCCACGCGCCCGTCGAGCAGCCCGTAGACGGCGGCGTCGAGCACCGAGGCCGCGCGCGGATGCACCTGCCAGAAGCCGCCGGCGTCGACCTGGAACACACGGTCGCCCACGCGCTCGTGCACGACCTCGGGCGCGGGTCGGCGGCCTCGGCGCGGAGCCCGCCGCTCGGACTCGGGGTGACGCAGCACCCGGACCTCGCCGTCGGCCGGCTCGACGAGCTC
>NZ_SSDM01000225.1:0-1716 GCF_004794375.1 Microbacterium sp. K35
ACCGACGGCGGCGAGGAGTCCGGCGTCGTGTCCTTCGACGGCGCCTCGGACGGCTTGGAGTCGGCCGCGCGCCGCATCGCCGAGCGGGTGCGGGCGAGCGGCCGGCGGCAGGTGTTCCCCGCCCCGGCGAAGACCGACGACCTGGAGGCGGTGGGCGCCCCGATCGTCGTGGACGGGCGAACGATCGGCGTGATCGTGGCCTTCGCGTCGCCGGTGCGCGCGGCGCTCGTGCGCGCCGCCGAGGAGGTCGCCGACTGGTGCGCCGCACAGGTCGAGCTCGGCGGGCTCGACGCCTCCCGCGCGCAGCTGGCCGAGGCGGAGCTGCGGTCGCTGCGGGCGCAGATCTCCCCGCACTTCATCTACAACGCCCTCACCGCGATCGCCTCGTTCATCACGACCGACCCCGACCGCGCGCGCGACCTCGTGCTGGAGTTCGCCGACTTCACGCGCTACTCCTTCCGCCGCCAGGGGGAGTTCACGACCCTCGCGGAGGAGCTCGGCAGCATCCACTCGTACCTGGAGCTCGAGCGGGCCCGCTTCGGCGACCGGCTGCAGGTCACGCTGCAGATCGCGCCGGAGACCCTCGCCACGGTCATCCCGTTCCTGTCGGTGCAGCCCCTCGTGGAGAACGCGGTGCGGCACGGGCTCGAGCCGGGGGAGGGCGGCGGCGAGATCCGCCTCACCTCGCGCGACGACGGCACCCACACCGAGATCCTCGTGGAGGACGACGGCGTCGGCATGGACCCCGACGGGCTGCGGTCGCTGCTCACGGCGCGCGAGGACGGCTCCCACGTGGGGCTGCGCAACGTCGACACGCGCCTGCGACAGCTGTACGGCAGCAGCGGCGGACTGGTCGTGGAGACCAACACGGGCGCGGGTACCCTGGTGCGCATGCGAGTCCCGAAATCGCAGCCCCTGCACGACCCGGACGACGACTGAGGAGCCCGGATGATCGACGTCCTCGTCGCCGACGACGAGCAGCCCGCCCTCGACGAGCTGGTGCACCTGCTGCGCTCCGACCCGCGCATCGGCGAGATCCTCACCGCGACGAGCGGAGCCGACGCCCTGCGGCAGCTGTCGCAGCGCGCCGTGCGTCTCGCGTTCCTCGACATCCACATGCCCGGCCTGCTCGGCACCGACCTGGCCCGCGCCCTCCTCGGGCTCGCGGAGCCGCCGGCGGTGGTGTTCGTCACGGCCGACGAGGCCCGCGCGGTGGAGGCGTTCGAGCTGCGCGCGGTCGACTACCTCCTCAAGCCGGTGCGGCGGGAGCGGCTGCGCGGCGCGATCGACCGCGTGGATCAGGCCGCCGATCCGACGAAGGGCGACGACGAGGTGCTGTCGGTCACGGTCGGGTCGACCGTGCGGTTCGTGCGGCGCAGCGAGGTGCGGTGGGTGCGGGCGCAGGGCGACTACGCGCGACTGCACACCGACGACGACGACCCCGGCCAGCTCGTGCGCATCCCCATGGCGGAGCTCGAGGCGCGGTGGGCCGACGCGGGGTTCCTGCGCATCCACCGCTCGACGCTCGTGCGCACGGCCGCCGTGACCGAGGCGCGGCTGTCCGGGGGAGAGCCGACGGTGGTGGTCGGCCGCACGGCCCTCCCGGTGAGCAGACGGCTCGTGCCCGCGGTGCGGGAGGCGCTCGTGCGCGGTGAGGCGCCGGCATGACCGGGTCTCCCGAGCGTGCGGCTCCGGAGCCCGCGGCGCGCGGCGCGG
>NZ_SSDM01000226.1:0-1611 GCF_004794375.1 Microbacterium sp. K35
CCCCGGCCGCGGTCTCGGTGCTCCACAGCCGCCGTCCGCCGCGCCGCGCCTCCCACACCGCGGTCCCGGCGTCCGCGGCCTGCCGCCACACGAGCCCGTGCAGCACTCCGCCGGGCTCGGTGAGGTCGAACTCGACCCACTCGCCCTCGGGCACCCGCACGAACGCGCCACCGGCGAGGTTGCCCTCGCCGGTCCACGCGCCGTCCGCGGGACGCTCGACCGTGCACCCGGGCGAGAGCCGTGCGGCCTCGGCGTCGAGCGCCCGCAGTCCCGCGAACGACGACAGCCCCGTGATCGAGGTCGCCAGCCGCGCCACGTCGGGGTTCGCGTCGAGCAGCTGCATCGTGAGCAGGCCGTGGATCGTCGACTCCGCGCCCGAGTTGCGGTTCACGCGGCCGTCGGTCTCGACGCCGTCGAAGGTCACGCCGGTCGCGGGGTCGTACACCGGCACGCCCGCGGTGTTGGCACCGAAGAACCATCCCGCCGCGAGCCCCGCGATCACCCGCAGTCCCTCGCCGCCCGCGCTCGCCGCCTGCAGCGCCCCGGCCACGCGGCCGTGTGCGCCGTAGGCGATCTGCGCCTCGGCGGGCAGTGGCGCCCACGCGTTGTGCGGTCCGCCCGAGGTCAGCACCTGCGGCGTGAAGCGGGCCGCGTCCGCCACGGCCGCGGCGGAGAGATCGGGGCGTCGCAGCACGCCGCCCGCCCTGGCCAGCGCCTCGGGAGCCGCCGCGCCCCACGCGTGCCAGAACCCCAGCGAGCCCGTCCACGGCAGCACGGCCCCGAACGGCCAGCCCTGATCGGGGTCGGTCGCCATGGCCGCCACGCCCTCGGCGTACGTCTGCAGGGCCGTGCGGCTGCGGTCGTCTCCGGCCTCCGCGGCTGCGGCGAGCCCGAGCATCGCCTCCGCGGTGGCGTCGGCGCCGCCCGCGATGAGCCACGCCGGCAGGTCGCGTCCGTCGCTGCGGACCCACTGCCCTGCACGGCCGAGCGACTCGCGCGCCAGCGCGTCCAGGCACAGGTGCAGCCGCGCTCGCAGGAACTCCGCGAAGGCGGGATCCTCCGTGCGGAACGCGGCGTATCCCTCTCCGAAGGCCCACACGGTGCGGGCCAGCCAGTACGACTCCGCCGAGTCCGAGGGGTCGGGCAGCTCCACCGGGATCGCGCTCGGCGTGAGCGTGCCGTCCTCCTGCTGCCACAGCACCACGCGTCCGGCGTTCGGCCCCGACACGGTCTGGAGGAACGCGAGGGAGCGGAGCACGTCGCGGGCGTCGTCGCGGCTCTGCGGGTCGCCCGTGGCGCGCCAGTCCCGCAGGAACACCACCGCGGCGCGGGCGATGTCGTCGGCGTTGTACGCGCCCTGCGACCAGTAGCCGGTGGCGGCGTCGCGCGTGCCGCCGCCGACCGGACGGTAGCCGCCCGCGCCGTCGGTGTCGGCGTAGGTCCACGGCGCCCGCACGACGGGGCGCTCCGCGATGCCCTCGGTGGTGTGCGTGTCGCTCGCGACCACCGGCACGTCGGCCAGCAGGAACCGCAGGTGCGCGAGGTTCGTGAGGCGGCGACCGCGGGCGCTGGCCGGGCGGAGGGCCGATCCGGCCGCGGTGCCCTGGGCCA